>NZ_PEAZ01000108.1:0-8133 GCF_002734245.1 Sphingobacterium sp. 1.A.4 | reverse complement strand
AGAAACATCCCCATAGTCATCGATAACCTCCAGATGCTTCACAAAATCGGCAGGGAGGTTCTTCGTGGCCATCAATAGGTTACCATCAAAGAACTTCCTTCCATCGACCTGTACCGATGTGATCATTCGACCATTGAAATAAGTGGTACCATCCCTTAATACCTGAAAGCCAGGCATTATTTTCAATGCATCTTCCAACATCGCTTTTTCAGGCACACTAAAAGCTCGCATATTAAATTGGATGGTATCTCCGCGATTTATAACTGGAATGACTTTTAGGATCCTAACTTCATCGATCAGGTTTAATTGTGGAAACATGCTGATTTTGGGGGCATAGATCTGATCTACAAACTTCTTGAAAACATAACTGCGGTTTACAATCTGCAAACCAAACATACTGTAAGAAATATTAACTACTTTTCCGTTTATCCCCTTGAGTTGATAGAATCCATTGTTGTCAGTAACGGTCTTAAGCGTATCCTGTTCACCCACAAGGCGGATATTGACCCCTTTTAAGCCTAAGCCGGAAGTATCTACGACCAATCCTTCTATGCTGCGATGGTTTTCTTGGGCATACGCCTTCAGAAAGACTGTCGAGAACAGCAGAATGGCCATCGTTATAGAAAGGATTATTCGCACAGATATTAAACTATAATGTTTCCTTATTTCAATAAATAATACTTCAAACTCAATTTACCATTAAAACGTTTAAACTTAAAATAATTGTATAAAAAAACGGGCTAAAAATTACTTTTAGCCCGTTTTTCTTTATTTTTTACGCGGAGATTATTCGCCGTCGAATGTTACTTTAACTAAATGACGATCAATTTCCCAACGACCGGTACCTTCTTCGCCGATTACATCGAACAATTCAAGGATACGACGTGCAATGTATTCTTCTTCTACCTGCTCTTCTAAGAACCATTGGATAAAGTTGAATGTTACGAAATCTTTTGCTTTGAAACATTTGTCAGCAATTTTGTTAAACTGCTCTGTTACGAACATTTCTTGCTCTAATGTTTGTTCAAATACACCTCTGAAAGATTCGAAATCAACAGGAACGTTGGTTACTTCTGGAGAGATGGAACGACCACCACGTGCAGATATATAATTGAAAATCTTCAACATATGCTCACGTTCTTCATTGGATTGTTTAGAGAAGAATGCTGCTGCATTATCTAATCCTTGATCATCACACCAAGCAGACATGGATAAGTACAATGCAGATGCATGTGCTTCAATCTTAACCTGTGCGTTCAATATGTTCTCGATCTCTTCGGAGATGGATGTTTTTAATTTTAATAGATCTTTCATTTTAATATATTTTAAGTTCTGAAGGATACATTCCCTCTAACTGACATATCAAAGATACGGCTATTTAAAAAAATTTATCGAAAAAATCTGCTATACAAATTCAGTCTAAATTAAACGTTTAAATGGCTAATCTATTTAGAATCAGTATAATTACAAAGAATGAGAATGGAATGACAAAGAATAGTATTTCGATGACAAACTTACCAGGCTAATACCGCTTTTTGTTGAAGACAAGCTTTGATTTCACTATTCAATTCGATCATAAACTTAGCTCCTGCCAAGAGCTCTTGAAGTTTAAGTACATCCTCCACAGCCAGAATAAAAATCCTTTCCGAGCGAAAAGGCATAATAATTTCAAAATCAAAAGATCTGGAAGAATTGTTTAGCATGGCTTCCACATCAATACTATCTATTGTTTTTTTGAACTGGAAAAAGTCTCGCACTTTAAATGGCGTAGCCTCCCCCTGGAAATCCAACCAATAACAATTCTTTCTACTACACTGATATACTGCACCTTGCGCTGTCTGAAAAATCTCCTCGAAACTGGCTACTGGACAAATCATCTGCTTTTTCCTTTAATTTGGAACAAATCTAAATATTATTAAGAATTAATCCAAATTGTGTTGGAGTATTTAGTATAAAGTAGTTAGTATTTAGACCTATGGCAGGAAAGTATTTAGTAGTTAGTAGTTAGTAGTGAGTATTTAGTAGTGAGTATTTAGTAGTTAGTATTTAGACCTATGGCAGGAAAGTATTTAGTAGTTAGTAGTGAGTATTTAGTAGTGAGTATTTAGTAGTGAATATTTAGTATTAAGACCTATGTTGCAAAATCTTGGTAGAAAATATTAGCCGCCATACAAAGTCTAACTACTAAATACTAACTACTAAATACTAAAAAAAAAGCCCTCTACCGAGGGCTTTTTCCTTAAAATTCTTCTTCTTCGTTCAGTAATTCTTTATGATTACTGGTTGCCGTTCTTGTTTTGGTTTTATGTTTATTTATTTGACGCCTGATGGATTCAATGGCAATATCTGTTGCTTCTTCAAAACTCTTAGCCTGTGCTTTGGCAAAAAGTTGGTTGCCAGGTACATTAAATTTTAGCTCGACGACCTTATTGGCTTCGTCATCCACATTTTCTAATCTGAGGTAGCAAACCCCTTCAATGATGTTGTCTAAAAATTGATTCAATTTCTCAGACCTCTTCTTAATGAACTCGATTAGTTTACTGTCAGCATTAAACTTAATTGATTGCACTGTAATGTTCATTTTTCCTCCTTTTTTTAAGCTTTTGGATGTGCTTGTTTATAAATTGATTTCAATCGCTCGGCTGAATTATGCGTATATACTTGTGTTGCAGTTAATCCAGCGTGGCCCAATAATTCTTTAATTGCGTTCAAATCAGCGCCGTTATCTAAAAGGGCAGTTGCAAAAGTATGTCTCAATACGTGAGGACTCCTTTTTTTCTGCGAAGTAATCATACTCAGATACTTTTTTACGATCTGGTAAATCATCTTTGCATATGCAGGCTTCCCTTCTTTGCTAACGATCAATTCTTCCGAAATGTTTTGGAATTGCTGTGCTTTTTTTTGTTGCAGGTATTTTTCTAACTCCCCAACCAAGGTTTTGTGTATCGGAACAAAACGCTCTTTGCTCCTTTTTCCGAATATAAGTATTTTTTTATTATAAAGATCAATATCCGACTCCTTTATTTTTAACAATTCCGCCAACCGAATCCCTGTCCCAAAAAGCAATTCCAGGACAATGAAATCTCTGCGGCTTTCAAAATCCTCCGCTTCCTGATCCAATTGCTCCAATAATTTCACCATCTTCTCCTTCTCCACCACTACCGGCAATCGCTTGGCAGTTTTCATGGCCTTGATCAAGGCCATCGGGTTCTTGGCGATCAGCTCCTCGCGAACCAAAAATTTATAATAGGATTTGATCGAGGAGATGGCCCTGTTCACAGAGCTTGGCTCTTTCCCCTGCTCCCGCAAGGTCGAGAAATAATATCGGAGAAACTTGTAGTCCACTTCCTCAAAAGGCATGTTCTCGGATTCCAGGAATTTCAACAGGTTTTCCACTTCCATCTCATAAGCTGTGATGGTATGGGCAGAATACCGCTTTTCAAACTTCAGGAAATTAATAAATCTATCCTTATACATGTCCTAATCCTTATATGGTAATATTAACGATAATTATTGGAAAAAATAATGACCACAAACATTTTTGATGGTGATATGACAACAAAAAAGCAGGTTTAACCTTTCGATTAAACCTGCCTTATTATATTTTAAAAAATGGTTTTAAATAAAACCGGTAGATGTAGAATTATAATTTACTGTTTACATCAATAGCATTCAATTCTTCAAACGCCTGTGTTAAACGAGTAACGAATGCTTCCTCACCCTTACGCAACCATACGCGTGGATCATAATATTTTTTGTTAGGCGAGTCAGAACCTTCAGGATTTCCGATTTGGCCTTGAAGGTAAGCATGGTTCTTTTCTTCATAAGCACGAACACCATCCCAGAAAGCCCATTGCATATCGGTATCAATGTTCATTTTAATCGCACCATAAGAGATCGCTTCCTTGATTTCTTCCGGACTTGAACCAGAACCACCATGGAATACAAAGTTAACCGGTTTTTCCGCTGTTAAATTGAATTTCTCACGGATATATTCTTGGGAATTATGTAGAATAATAGGTTGCAATTTCACATTACCTGGTTTATATACGCCATGTACATTTCCAAAAGCAGCAGCAACCGTAAATTTATCCGAAACTTCAGATAGCTCTTTATAAGCATAAGCTACTTCTTCAGGTTGGGTATAAAGTTTAGAGCTGTCCACATCAGAGTTGTCCACACCATCTTCTTCACCACCTGTTACACCCAATTCAATCTCTACCGTCATACCAAGAGGCTTCATGCGCTCTAAATATTTTTTAGAGATTTCGATATTCTCCTCGATTGGCTCTTCAGATAAATCCAACATGTGCGAAGAGAATAAAGGTTTACCATGTTGAGCATAGAATTTCTCGCCAGCATCCAATAATCCGTCGATCCAAGGAAGTAATTTTTTAGCAGCATGGTCGGTATGTAACATTACTGCAACCCCATAATGCTCTGCCAACAAATGAACGTGTTGAGCTGCAGATACTGCACCTAAAATACAAGCCTGCAAACCATCATTGTTCAATGATTTTCCAGCATAGAATTGTGCACCACCATTTGATAATTGAATAATTACAGGAGAGTTCACTTTCTTAGCAGTCTCCATAACAGCATTGATCGAATCCGTTCCGATGACATTTACAGCTGGCAATGCAAAGTTATGTTGCTTCGCAATTTCAAATAATTCTTGTACTTGATCTCCAGTTAAAACACCTTTGAAATCTTTTAGGCTCATAGTTTTTCTATCTTAGTTTCTTTAATAAAATAAAGATAAAGTTTTTTTTAGATTCAAAGAAATATMTTTAGCTTTCAATATTCACATGGAAACAATTTAAATATGCTACAAGTTTACGGAATCAAGAATTGCAATACAGTTAAAAAAGCTTTAGACTGGTTGAATGAAAACCAAATTGCTTATGAATTCCATGATTATAAAAAAGAACCTGCAACAGAGGCCCAATTGCTGAAGTGGGAGAAGGAATTGGGCTGGGAAAGTTTAGTGAACAAAAAAGGAACGACTTGGCGTAAGCCAATAATTCCATGATCAAAAGACCATTGATAGAAACCAAAAAAGGACTTCTTCTCGGATTCAATGAAGAAGAGTACCACAATAAACTTAAATAATTTATGAGAAAGAACATGCTAATTCCATTTGCTGCTGCCTTATTATTAGCCACAACAGCAAATGCCCAAACCCAGGCACCGCAGGCGACAAAGGTTGAATCAAAATATGATTATAAAGCGGCTTTCAACCCTGTTTTTTATAACAATACCGGTTCGGTTTATCGTTCAGCTTCTGGCAAGCCAGGACATCAATATTGGCAAAATGCAGCAAATTATGATATCAAGGTTAGCCTGAATGATCAAACACATGAGGTAAAAGGAAATGTAAAAATTTCCTATACCAATAACAGTCCGGACCAAATGGATTTTATCTGGTTGCAATTGGAGCAGAACCTATTCAATCCAGAGTCTATTGGTCAAGCGGTAGTTCCATTGAGCAATAGCCGATATGGAAGCTCTGGAAATGAGTTTCAAGGTGGGTATAAGATCAGTAATGTAAAAGAGCATTCCGGAAATGAAGTTAAATACAGCATCATCGATACCCGCATGCGCATCGAACTTCCAAAGACTTTGGCTGCGAATGGTGGAAAAGTAGAGTTTAGTATGGACTTCTCTTATATCGTTCCGGCAGAAGGTGCTGATCGTACTGGGATCCTGAAAACATCCAACGGTGATATTTACGCCATTGCCCAATGGTATCCAAAAGTAACCGTTTACGATGATGTGAATGGATGGAACAACCTTCCATACACCGGACCAGGCGAGTTCTACCTGGAATATGGGGATTTCAATGTGGAGATCACCGCACCAGCCAACCATATCGTGGTGATGGGTGGAGAACTATTGAATCCGCAGGAAGTATGGACCAAAGAGCAGTTGGAGCGATTAAATAAAGCGAAAAACAGCGATAAAACCGTTTTGATCCGTTCTGAAAGCGAAGTTACGAATCCGAATTCTAGGCCACAAAAATCAACATTGACCTGGAAATATAGATTGAACAACACCCGTGATGTTGCTTGGGCATCTTCCAAGGCTTTTATTATAGACGCGGCACAAATCAACTTACCTAGTGGAAAGAAATCCTTGGCCATGTCTGCCTATCCGAAGGAAAGTAATGGTGGAAATGCTTGGGAAAGATCTACGGAATATACCAAAGCATCTATCGAATATTATTCCAAGAAATGGATGGAATACCCTTATCCGGTAGCTATTAATGTGGCTTCCAATGTTGGGGGTATGGAATATCCAGCGATTGTTTTCTGTGGCAGCCGCGCTAGAGGCAGTAGCCTTTGGGGCGTGACGGATCATGAATTTGGACACATCTGGTTTCCTATGATCGTAGGATCGAACGAGCGTTTGTATGCGTGGATGGACGAAGGGTTCAATACCTTTATCAACGATCTATCTACTGAAGTGTTTAATAAAGGAGAGTACCATAGACCAAGAGGCAATAGAAATGCGATGACCCGGATGATCATGAATCCAGGTCTTGAGCCCGTGATGACAACCCCTCAGGGTATGAAAGAACGTAATATTGGTATATTGGCCTACTATAAACCTGGATATGCGATGCGTATTTTGAGAGATGAGGTGATCGGGCCAGAACGCTTTGATGCAGCTTTTCGTAAATATGTTGACTATTGGGCATATAAACACCCTACACCAGAGGATTTCTTCCGAGTGATCGAAAATGAAACCGGAGAAAACCTGAACTGGTTCTGGAGAAGCTGGATATTGAACAATTGGCAATTGGATCAAGCGATCGACAAAGTAGAATATGTGGATTCAGATCCGGCTAAAGGAGCCTTTATTTCCATCAGTAATCTGGAGAAAATGCCAATGCCTGTTGTTATTGAAGCCACTACAGAATCTGGAAAGAAAGTTCGCCATAAACTTCCTGTACAAGTTTGGGAAAACAACAGCACTTGGAGATTTAGGATGAATACTACAGAGAAGCTTTCCAGCGTTAAAATAGACCCAGACAATGTTTACCCGGATATTAGACCGGAAAATAATGTGTGGAACACAAAATAAAAATGAGAACTATAAAAGAAATACTATTGATGGTCATCCTGCTATTTGCTGGGATGACCTTAAGTTTTGCCCAGGATATCAAAGGAATTGTCATTGATTTAAAAAGTGATAAAAGGATTTCTGATGTGCAGATCAAGAACATACGGACGAATAAGGAAACCAAATCGGATGCGCAGGGAAATTTTACGATCCCTGGTCAGAAATACGATTATTTAAGCTTAACCCTTCGTGGATATGATCGCGATACGGCTTTTATTTATCAGGAATTGGGAGATATTTCGAGGATATATATGGTTCCGGATAATTCGACCATTGTGATCGATGAGGTGGTCGTAACGAAGATTACGGATAGTCGGATTGCAAGGGAAATCGAACGAGCAAAAAACAATAGTAAGGCGGTGGAAACGAGTCAAACCAGAGGTGGGTTAAGGGTTTCACCATCGAGGTTATTTGGAAAAGAGGCGAAACAGGCAAGAAATGCGATTAAGATATTGGAATTGGAGCAGGAACAGCGTGCGGTGGACAGGAAGTTTACTAATGAGTTGATTTTGAGTTTGGTACCTTTGAGTGCAACGGAACTTCCTCTTTTTAAGACTAAGTATAGGCCAACTTATGAATTTGTGAGGAATGCGGTTAAAGAGGATCTAACAGCGTATATACTGGTTTCTTACGCAGAATTCAAAAAAGGAACGAAATAGGAAATTTTATTTTTTGTTATCCACCTCTCCGTCATCGTAAGTTTGTAGGGAAGTTATAGGAATTAAAGAGACAGAATATAATTTTGTATTTCATTTAGGATACAGCGAGAGAGGGAGTAAGATTTTTAATCGTCATTGGTCCTTGAGAGACCCTTCGCAATGTTAATCCCCCTCTCTTATTCCTATCATAAACTTGGACAGTTCATTAGGCCAGGAGCCTGTTTTTACGATTGATAAGTTATGATAAGAGCTGCTGTAATCCACAAAAATGGTATACAAAGATGGTAACAGGTATTGATTGTTCAAAGGATTATTTTGACATTTCTGTCCAATCGGGACAGAAAGAGGT
>NZ_PEAZ01000118.1:0-111760 GCF_002734245.1 Sphingobacterium sp. 1.A.4 | reverse complement strand
CAAATGCAGGGACAAAAAGATAGCTTTTACAAAGCTAGGTCTGTGGCACAATCAGGTTGAGAATGCGGGCATTGCTTCCTTTGAGAGCGTGGCAAGATCCATTGCAGCACATCACCAATATATACTACACTACTTCGATAACAGAAGCACCAATGCCTCGGCAGAATCTTTCAATGCAAAACTCAAAGCTTTTAGGAGTGTCTTTCGTGGCGTAAGGGACACAACATTCTTCCTGTACAGAGTGATGAAATTATATGCTTAAAAATCTTTACCCCCCAAACTTTCGGTATGATCCGTGACTATTAGCAATTAAATAGGAAAGACGATAAACAAAAAAAAGCAACCCTTTTGGAGTTGCTTTTTTTGTGATCCCGCTGGGACTCGAACCCAGGACCCATACATTAAAAGTGTATTGCTCTACCAGCTGAGCTACGGAATCGGAATTCTTTATTTCAAGAACTACTTCGTTGTTTGAAGTGATGCAAAGGTAGAAAAAAGGTTGATATGTGCCAAATCTTTTATGCTAATTTTTGTGTTCAACCAAATAACTTACTGTTTTTCAGTTTGATTATTTTTTCGCTTTAATCATACGTGGAACCCCATTCAGGTCATTTATTATTCGAACTTCCGAAAATCCTTTTTTAAAAATCATATCCTGCGTTTCCTTCGCTAAATACTGGTTGATTTCAAAATATAAAACCCCATCCGCTTTTAGATGCTTCTTGGCAAATGAGGATATATGATCATAAAATAGGAGAGGTGCATCATCCT
Organism: Sphingobacterium sp. 1.A.4; assembly: GCF_002734245.1. Classification (NCBI taxonomy): domain Bacteria; kingdom Pseudomonadati; phylum Bacteroidota; class Sphingobacteriia; order Sphingobacteriales; family Sphingobacteriaceae; genus Sphingobacterium; species Sphingobacterium sp. 1.A.4. Next base: position 110,989 of record NZ_PEAZ01000118.1, on the reverse strand, counting down.
CCACAAACAAGGCCGAATGTGGTTCAAACTGTAATACATTGTCATGCATTTCCTTTTTTTCATCCTGCGTAATATAGGGTGGATTACTTACAATGATATCAAATTCCTCATCCTGGAAAACAACCTCCCATTCCAGGATATCCAGGCATCTGAAATTGATGTCGACCCCATTCTTTACCGCATTTTCTTTTGCCACTGCGATCGCTTCAGGAGAAAGTTCGACGGCCATGGTCTGCGCATGAGAAAGGTTTTTCTGCAAAGCGATCGCAATACAACCCGATCCTGTGCCGATATCAATGATTTGAAGATTGACCGACTCGTCAGCTGGAATCTTCTTTATACCTGATTGTAAATCTTTAGCAATGAATTGGAAATCCTTAACTATCAGATCCACTAATTCCTCTGTCTCCGGTCTTGGAATCAAGGTATCTTCTGTAACCAAGAACTCCATCCCATAAAAGGGAGCTTTTCCCAAAATATGTTGAACAGGTTTTGCTGATTTCAACTGGGAAAGAACCTGCTGTAAAGAATGAAGCTGTTGTGCATCTAGCACCATATCCTTCTCCAGCAAAAACTTAGCTTTCGAAATTCCCAATCGATCCAATAAAACAATTTGGAAGATGGATTTGATTTCATCTTGCTCATATAGACTGCTCAGCTCTTGCAGGAACTGTTGTTGGATGCTTCCTAAGGTTTCCATGCTGCAAACCTACAAAAAATGCTTCATTGTTAATTTTATTGGATTTAATTGATAGTTTTGCTGTGTTAGCAAAATTGAAAAGGGGAAACATGAACAGGGAAGTATTATTCATGCAGCGATGTCTTGATCTGGCGGTAATGGGAGCCGGTAAAACCAGTCCCAACCCGATGGTCGGTGCTGTAATTGTACATGATGGGAAAATCATTGGCGAGGGATATACTTCACCCTATGGTGGCCCACATGCCGAAGTCAATGCGATCCAAGATGCCATGCTTAAGTTTCCTGAATCAGCAGAGAAGCTATTTCAAGAAAGTACCATCTATGTTTCTTTAGAACCCTGTGCGCATTTTGGTAAAACACCTCCATGTGCCGATCTCATCGTCTCCAAAAAGTTCAAAAAAGCTGTTATTGCCTGTCAGGATCCATTTGCAAAAGTAAATGGTTTGGGGATCCAAAAGCTGAAGGAGGCAGGGATCGAAGTAGTGATAGGTGTTTTAGAAAAAGAAGCGAAATGGGTGAACCGACGCTTTTTTACCCGACTAAAAGATTTTAGACCTTATATCATCCTAAAATGGGCAGAGACCAACGATGGTTATTTTGCACCAGCGGATGGTTCCCAAAAGTGGATCAGCAATGCGGCCAGTAAACAATTGGTGCATCAATGGCGAACCCAAGAAGATGCGATATTAGTTGGAAAAGGAACTGCGCTCGCCGACAATCCCTCCATTACTGCCAGAGAATGGTCCGGTAGAAATCCAAAACGCGTTTTGATCGATAAGCGTTTGGAAATCAGCAGAGCGGCTAATCTTTATTCCACGGAAGCCGATACCATCGTTTTCAATGCCGAACAAACCGATTGGCAAGGAAACATCAAATTGATTGCATTCGAAAATTTCGACCTATATCTTCCCCAGCAGGTCTTATATCAATTATATCTGATGGATATACAATCCTTGATTGTAGAGGGTGGCAAGAAAACCTTAGAACAATTTATCCAGGCTGGCTTATGGGATGAAGCGCGCATTTTTAAATCTTCCGAAAACTGGGGAGCAGGCATGGAAGCGCCGAAGATCAACGGCAGTATAAAAGAAAAATTAAAGGTAGGATCTGATACCTTGGAAATCCTTATAAAACCTTAATAATCAACTAATAATTTCTTATTACCTTATTTTTAGTTTTAGGGATGCGAATCCCCGAAGAGCTATTGCATTTTATCTGGCGTTTCCGGCTATTCAAGCCATTAATGATGAAAACCACTTGTGGAAAGCAGGTTCAGGTTATTAAACCAGGTCAATTCAACGAACACGCAGGTCCTGATTTCCTTTTTGCCGAATTAAAGATTGCTGGTCAGCAATGGTTTGGACATATTGAACTTCATGTGGATGCGAAAGATTGGATGGTGCATCGTCATCATCAGGACGAAGCCTATAATGCTGTTATTCTGCATGTCATCTGGGAAGGGGAGATGGCCTGTTATCTTTCGGATGGAACTTGGATCCCCAACCTCAACCTTCAGCAGTTAGTGGATGAAGAAGTCTTGGAAAAAGCCTTGGATCTGCTTCATAATGGGCATTGGTTGTCTTGTGCCTATCGAATGAAAAAGATCCCCATGCATATCAAGCTCCAAACTGTTCAGCGGGCTGCGGTTGAACGTTTGGAAGGGAGGTATCAACAGATCATGCTTCAAAATAAACGTTTTAAAGGCGATTGGGAAAGGATAACCTTGAGCATGCTGGCTGGATCGTTTGGATTTAAGGTAAATAAACAAGCTTTTCTGGATTGGGCGGAACTGATCAACCTGAAATTGCTCGCCAAGTTCGCCGATAAGCCAAAAAGCATCCAAGCGATGTTCTTTGGTCAGGCGGGTTTTTTAACAGCCTATAAAGGGAAGGAAAGCTATCCGACACAATTGCAGAAAGAATATGAGTATATAAAACAGGGATTCGGTTTAGCGGAAATGTCAGTTTATCAGTGGAAATTCCTCCGGATGAGACCGGCAAATTTCCCTACTATCAGATTAGCGCAGTTGGCGGGCCTCTACCACATTCGAACCAACTGGTTTTCAAAAATAGTTTCCAGCCATTATGTGGAAGACATCAAACAGGAACTCAGAAACACAACGATAAATAAATATTGGCGAACACATTATCACTTTGAAAAAACTACGGAGGACCATAGCAATGAATTTTCAGAAACTTTTACGGATCTTTTGGTCATCAATTGTTTTGCGCCCTTGTTATTTGCCTATGGAAAACATATTCGAAAGACAGGTCATATGGATCTGGCCATGGAATGGTTGGAAAGTATAGGAGCAGAAGAAAATGTTGTGACGCGGAAATACAGAAAGTCCGGTTTGCCTTCCTTCAGTGCCATGGAAAGTCAAGGTCTACTTCATCTCCAAACCCATTACTGTGATCTAAAAAAATGCCTTAATTGCCCAATAGGGGCATATATTCTCCAGCAGCCTATCGACGTTTAAGCTTTTATTCTCCAGCAACCTATCGATGTTTAGGCTTTCAGGATTTCCGCAATTTCGTGAAATCCCTTTTCGGCAGCTAGATCCGATGCGGTCTTACCTTGGTCGTTCTGAATCTGGATATGTGCTCCATTTTCCAAAAGGATGATGATCAGGTCGATGTTTCCTTGCTGGGCAGCGATGTGCAATGGTGATATCCTGGAATTCTGTACCACATTGACTTCCGCACCTGCTTCGATCAGCATTTTTGCAATGTTGTCGTGCTGATTCAATAAGGCAGCATGTATAGGGTAGCTCTGAAATCCGTTCTGGGAGTAGGCATTCGGATTGGCGTGGTTTCTAAGCAGGATCCTCACAATATCCTCTTTTCCAAAATGGGCAGCTAGACCCAATGGATAGAACCCATGTGAAGATAGTTCGTTGATCACTTCCGGCTTTTGATCCAGCATCAGCTGTACCTGTTCTGTGAGTCCAGCAGCGCAAGCTTCATGGATCGTGATGCTAGTAATATATTTCAAAATGGTCTGAACGATCTGTGTTTTCTGATAATAACAGGCAAGCATCAAAGGCGAGATTTCATGCGAAGTTTGTTCTTTTACCAATTCCGGATTTCTACTCAACAATAAATCCAGATCCTGATGGTTTCCCGTTTCAATATATTCTTCCAAGACAGATAGACTCATACACTCTTACTTTTTATGTTACGAATTAAGCAAAAAAAACTTAAATTTATAATTCCTTAATAGGAATTCTTAAACAGCACGTTAAAATTGACGGGTTAAATTTTATGTCTTTATTACTAATTAATTTTAATGTTAACGAACATCATTTTATATTTGTAGCTATTTAGCTACAAAACCATAAATAAAACTATATTTTTTATTAAATTTTTAGACTTATAATTACTTTTGTAATGCCCTCCCCAAGGGCATGTTTTTCATAGGTAGATGTAGGGTCGAATATATTCTATTCGACCCTTTTTTATTTTTCAATTGATATTATATCAAAGTCTAATTATTGTAGTTAAATAAAAATAAATAAAGAATCATATTATATCTTAAATAATTTATTGTGATTTTGTGTGTGGTGTGTGTGGTAAATATTATATTTGAACACACAGAATAAGCATGAGTACGATACCTAAATTCTACATAGAAAAAAGGAAAGATAAGGATGGTAAGCCAATTCAAAAGGATTGTATGATCAGGATGTATGTTACTATACCGAATGGGAGGGTAGAGTATTCAACAGGAATAAAAGTTGATTCAAAGAATTTTGATAAGGAGTACCTTTCTAAAGGGAAAGAACCCATAAAAAATTCAGCAAGCGAATCAGACCATTATAATTCCCTGCTTTCATCTATGAAGTCTGAAGCTATTCGACTGTCGGAGATCATTCGGGTAAATGGAGAGGAAGTGAGCACAAAGGAATTCAAATCGAAGCTGGATCAGAAATTCAAACCAAAAAGAATGGATAATAATAGTCCATCAACTTTCATTGATTATCTGGAATTATGGATATCCCAACGGGAGTCAGGTAAGAAACTTAACAAAAATGGAAAGTCTTTCAAAAGGGCTACGATCCGGAAGGCAAAAACCCTACGTTCCTCACTATATAGATTCATCAAGCACTTAAAAAAAAGAGACCTGAAATTCGAGGAAATAAATGACGTATTCTACGAAAGATATAAGAAATTCAATTTTGATGTCGAAAAAAAATCAATCAGTACATTCAGTAATCTTGTCAAGGATATAAAGACGGTAATTAATGAAGCTATTGAAGATGGATTCATACAGGAACGGAGATACAGCCTGCGCAAATTCATATCTCCAACATATGAATCGGATTCGGTTGCTTTGACCTTAGATCAGTTGGAGTTGATCCACCAGGTGCATCTTGAAGATGAAAGCTTGGATAAGGCAAGGGACTTTTTCCTAATAGGGTGCTATACGGCATTGAGATATTCAGATCTTATGAACCTTACGGATGCAAAAGTTTCCAATGGTTACATTCGGGTGAAGCAAATCAAGACAGACGGTTTTGTTACCATACCGATTTCAAAGAGAGTTGAACCGATTTTTGAAAAATATCCAAACAAATTCCCAAAAATCGATTTTGGACTCCATGCATACAATACGAAGGTAAGGAAGGTCGCGAAACTTGCTGGTCTCGATAAATTTGTACAGATAAGAAGATCAAACGGAGGTCATGTTATCGTTGAAGAAAAAAGGTTGTTCGAATTAATATCCTCTCATACTGCAAGGCGAACATATGCCACTAATATGTTCAAACTGGGCTTGCCTACAAGTTTAATAATGGCTGTTACAGGTCATAAGACCGAATCATCATTCCTGCTATATATCAAAGCTACCAATGAAGATAAGGCAAGAATGATGATGGAAATGATGAAAAAACTGGATCTATGATTTTTCTGTGGTATAAATCATCTTTTCCAATTTTTCAAATCGATCTTCCAAGACTCTTACTTTTTCCTTCAATATCTTGTTCTCCAGTAGAACTTCCTTCAGATCCGTTGTGATAGTAGATTTTGCAATTTCATCTACCCTGGGTTTCCCAAATCCATGGAAGAACCAAATATAGTTTAACTTGTGCTTTTTGTACAGTTCTTTCACTATGTCTATCGGCACGACATAAGTGCCGCTCTCGTACCGTGAAACAACGTCCTGATTAATTCCAAGTTCCTCAGAAAGCTCTATTTGTGTAAGACCAATGATCTGCCTGAACTCCTTGAACCGTTTTGATTCCTGTGTCATTATATTAAAGTTTCATGTGTATATCAACTACATTGAATATCTGCTCAACATCATCCAACGATATTTCAATATCCGGATATCTGTCCTTATCTTCATTCAACGATCCCAGTATAACCTTTCCATGCTCAACATCATGTTTAGCAATCTGCTTGATCAAGATTCCTTCAGATCTGGTAACAAAAACGAAAAAATCCCATGTGTGGGTGTGTAATTTACTTCTCCAATAGATTCTATCTATATTCCTTGCTGTAACTATATCCCCATGGCCTAAACTTCCCCTCTTTCCGTTGTCCATGCTATCTCCGAATACCTCGAAAGAAAGATATTGACCTCTATGAAACTCAGTTACGGTAATGGTGTGTGAAGGCAGCTCTTCAATAAATTCCTGGTTATCATACCCCAATAGATAACCAGCTTTTGCTTTCTCCGTGATTAATTTGGTTTTCATTAAATATCTTCCTGGACTTATTTCATAAAATATGTTGTTCCCGTCTTCATCTTTGTAGATTACCTCGTCGGTGAACTGACCGATGTACTTTCCATTGGAATTGATAGCGGTATTGTTTTGGTTAATTGTTGTTTGGCTACGCTCCCTATCGCCTTTGTTATGCAATAACCAATCGATGCTTATGCCAGGAAGCGCATTCATCAATCGAGCGGTCATCTTTTCTCCAATTGGGTACACCCCTTTTTTCATCCTTGAGTAAACCTGCTCATGGATTCCAAGCAATGCGGAGAACTCTCTGTTCGTCAATCCCATTTCATTTCGGATCAGCTCGAAATTGTTGTTTTTGTACTCCATTAGTGTGTAAGGTGTTTGTTTAACTTTTTGTTTAATTATTGTTTAATCATCACTATGTTAAACATTTTTTAATTAACTATTTAACTTTTTACAACAATTAGGAAGCCAAATAGCAAAATGTCATCATAAAATGCATTTAATGTGCTAATATGGCAGTATAAGGTTAAACAAATATGACATAATGGATATAAAGTATAAAGTGTTGTTAAACAAAAAGTTAAACAAAAATAAAAAAATATTTGGTAGTTATGTTTAAGTTGTTTAACTTTGTTTAACTCGAATGTAAGGCAAGTATGAATAACAAACCCTGCCAATGAAGTGACAGGGTTTAACAAATAAAAGTTAATGATCGAAACCAATAACACGTATGACAAACTTAAATGATACAATTATGAAAAGCAAATCATTGGCACTAAAAACAGATAGCCATTTAGGTAACTTATTGGATAGGATTGAGATAAAAGAGGAGACCTTAAAGGTCAATGATTATGCCTATGTGGATTATGAGGTTGTTGGTGGTGGCGCTATATTCTTCTTTGCGCCATTTGATAAGTGGTTTGACGATTCCTGGAAAGAAAGCGAAATGAAAGAAATCTTTGTTGAATTTGAGGAACAGCGCCTGTACAGGGAAGAATATGATTATGTACGTGGGATAATTCTTGGGGAAAAATACAAAATGATAGACAACGGCCATGAGGCATTTAACTTGGATGAAGCCTTGGAAGATGCAGAGCTGAAGGCTATCGCAACAATATTGGGATTGGAATAAAATTGTAAATCCGAAGAACAGAAAAATAAAAGTGAACAATTAACAGAATCTTTAACATAAACTTTTAAAAATGAGAAATCAACAAATTTCAACGCTTGCACTCGTGCTTGCAGACCTATCCGATATTGGTCACGTTAGTTCTACCATGAGCTTTATAAACATGTCGGGACGTAATTATGTCAATGTAATGATCGATGGCAACAATTACACAATTGATGGGGACAAGGTACAGGTTTTTGCACCTGCGAAACTTATCAGTTTTAAGCGGTTCCTGAACGGTCTGATGGATATCACAAAAGACTTGGAGGTCAGAGATGTCAGTTAACGTTTCAAAGAGCTTGATCCCCTTGGACTGGGACAAGAACTCTATTCAAGGATACCTCGATTGGAGAAAGCATATAAGCGATGAACTCAAACGAATGTACTTTGAAGAGCACGGAATAAAACCAATTGTTCCTACAAAGTCGATTGAGGAACAGGTCAAGGATGCAAAATGGCAGGTATTAACTCTTTTAGAAGCAAAAAGAATTTTAAGAAATGGAAACTCAAATTAAAGGTATATATCCTAAACTACACAAAATTCAAAAGAAAATAAATGGTTTAGGAAAGGATAAGCAGGCATTTGGATATAAATATGTTACTGGCGATAAAGTTCTGGAACATGTTAAGCCAATGATGAATGAGTTGGGTTTATTGTTGAAGCAAGAAGTTTTGAGTATTGATAATTCAAGACAAGACTATAATACTAAAAATGGTGCTAAATCTGAGATACTTTCAAAAGTTGATATGCGATTTACATGGATCGATATTGAAACAGGAGAAAAGGACGAAAACCTATTTGGTGCAAATGGTCAAAATGATTGGGACAAAGGTGTGGGTAGTGCATTGACGTATGCTGAACGTTATTTCCTTCTTAAATTTTTTCACATTGCTACTGATGAAGATGATATTGACAATCCTGAAAGGAAACCTCAAGAGCAACCACAGGCTGAACAAAAAAGTCCAGTTCCTACAATTCCATTGATGCCTTCCAATGAAGTGCTATGGAATAAGGTCAAGGTATGGGCATTGGAAAAGGGAACTAAGCAAAGGATTGAGAAAATCAAGGAAAGCTACATTATCAGTGAAGCTGACTTTGAAAAAATCAAGAGCGAAATAGAGAAATCATCTAAAAAATCAGCATAGTGCCGTTGTTCTTAATTAAGTTATTAATTGTCGTGGTAGCATCGTTTTCTTACGGCTACTACGATTATAAAAGAAATCATAAAGATGGGAAGTAAATTAACAAAATTGGCAAACAGATTAGATGTGATTGAAAAGCATTTAGGATTGCAAAACGAAGAAGATAAGCCGGAAATAGTGATTGGGAAGTGGTATAAAGACCCATCCAGCAACTATCTTGTTCATGTCACCAAGGTTCTTGCCAAGCACAACTATGTTGAGGTTTACGGGTTTGATAGCAACGGTAATTGGCTTGATAAATGGGATACAGTGGTAAATCAACTATGCGTAGATGCCACTCCCCAAGAAGTAGAAAAAGCCTTGATTGAGGAAGCTAAGAGGAGGTATAATGTTGGCGATAGATTGAGTAAGATTCGTGACGACCACGCGGACGATAATAGGTTTTTTGAGCTAGATAGTTTTTCTCTTGAGAACAATTGCCTTTACTTTAACTCAAAAAAGTCGCCATTTTACTCATATTGCATCTTTCAATACGGTCAATGGGCTACCATCATCGAACAAGACAAATTCGCAGAACTTAAAGAAGCTCATAGGAATGGGGCGGTAATTGAATCAATGCCTAAAAAATGGATTGGTGATTGGACTATAGCTACTAATCCTATATGGGATGGTGATAATTACGAATACCGTATCAAACCCGAAGAAAAACCAAAGGTTGGGGATGTGGTCAAGGCTTGGAACGATGATGAGGGTCAATATTTCATTGGTATAGTTCACGAAATAACAAGTCACGGAGAATTCCAAGTTAAATTTCGAAAAGGCACTCATTTCAGTGGATACTATTTCTTCGCAAAAAACGCTAAAACGCTAAACAAACAAGAAGCAATTGACTTGCTATTCGGGAAGGAGGTTTCAAAATGACACAGTCGTTATTCCATATTTCCCAAGAGTACCTTCAATTAGCTAACATTTTGGAATCAAATGGGGGCGAGCTTACGCCCGAAATCGAAGAACAATTAAATGCCAATACAGAAGCATTGCAGGTCAAAGCATCAAATATAGCCTTCATGCTCAAAAAATGGAGTGTAGAGGAAGATAATATCTATAATGAAATAGAAAGGTTGAAGAATATGTTAAAGGTCAAAACAAATTCAAAAGAACGACTAAAATCTTATCTAAAAACCAACATGGAGCAAATGGACATATCAGAAATAAAATGCGACTTGATAACCGTAAGGCTTCAAAAATCAAAATCATCTGTTGAGATAGTCGAAAAGGCAATCATTCCTAAAAAGTTCCTCAACAAAAAAATAGATGTAGTACCGGATAAGGTTGCCATCAAGGAAGCTTTAGAAAGTGGAGAAAAGGTTAAAGGTGTAGTTTTAAAAGAAAGTAAAACATTAATAATTAAATAGAAAGGAGAGAAATTTAAATGAGTAAAGGATTAAGTAAGATTCCATTGGAGAGGGGATTAGTCCCCACGAAAACTTTGGTTCATGAATTGGGAGTAACAAAGGAAGCTATCTTCTATTATCGGGATAAGAATATTATACCTTTCATCCAGGTTGGAAAAAGATACTTCTATGATCTACAAAAAGTAAAAGAAGCATTAGGACAATGAGTTTGACATATTTTGGATCAGTTGAAAACGGAAGTCTTAAGATCAGGAATAGGAATTCATTGATTTTAGATCTTAAATCATTAGAGGGGAAAGATGTAGAAATAAAAATTAGCAGGAAAAAGAAAACAAGGAGCTTGAACCAGAATTCATACTATTGGGGATGTGTTATTCCAATCGTGAAGCAAGGCCTGATAGATAATGGTTTTGATAGGTCGATAATAAATAGTACTTCCGTTGTCCATGAATTTCTTAAATCAATGTTCTGTCCAAAAGTAGAAGTGGTTAATGAGGAGACAGGAGAGATTCTTACACTTCCCCCAACAACTACAAATGTTTCAACTGTACAGATGATGGAATATTTTGCAGACATTCAACAATGGGCATCCGAGAAGCTGCAGTTGATAATACCCAACCCAGGAGAAGAAATGATGATGAGCTTTGATTAGAAATATGCGATAATCACATATTAAACATATTTGTTATGAATGAAACAACCTTAGATAATTTAGTATTTGAGGTGGCCTTGCTTACCTCTGAAATTAGAGGTATTAGGAAAGATTTAGATGTTATTATATCAAAAAATGATACATCTAATATGATATCAGCAAACGAACTTTCAAAACGATTAGGATTATCCGTTGCAAAGGTCATGAGTATGGCAAAAGAGAAAACCATACCCCACAAAAAAGCAGGATCTCGTTACCTGTTCAATTATAACGAGGCGTTAAAATCATTGGAAGTTAAACAACGTAAATAAAATAATTATGAATGTAGTACACATTTTAGGACGGATCGGGAAGATAGATTCAAGATCATTTGAAAATGGGAATATGACAACCTTATCAGTTGCAACAGACGAGAGCTATAAAAAAGATGGGCAGAGGATAGAAAAAACAGAATGGCATAACATTGTATTCAATGGGAAACTTGCAGATGTTATTTCAAAATATTTTGATAAAGGAGACTTGATCCGTTTATCCGGGAAACTTAGAACGAGGAGTTGGGAAAAGGATGGACAGAAGCATTTTCAGACCGAAATCTTAGCTAATGACTTCGAGTTCCTTCCAAACGGGAAAAAATCGAATGATAAACAACCTGTAGTCAATAATTCATCAGATGATAATAATGATGATGATGATGATGATTTACCATTTTAATCCTGATTGTTATGGCAGAAGGAAAAAAGTCTTTTTTAGCTTATGCTGATTGGAAGGAAATGTTTGATGCCCTACCTGATGAATTTGCAGGAAAACTCATAAAACATATATTTTCATATGTAAATGATGAAAATCCATCTACTGATGATTTTGTGATTAATGCTCTATTTTCTCAAATTAAGACAACTTTAAAAAGAGATTTGGTTAAATGGGAAGATAAAAAAACACAACGTTCAGAAGCTGGAAAAGCATCAGCAGAAGCAAGAAGAATCAAAAAGGAACGGGAAGCAACGGAAATCAACGACCGTTCAAATTCGTTGAACGAACCATCAACAAAATCAACTGTTAATTGTAAATTGTTAGATGTTACTACTAACGTAGTAGATAAAGGCGACTACGGCAAAAAAGTTTTGGACGGTTCATATTCTGAAGATCCAGTCTACCAAAGCAAATTAACATCCAACATTGAAACATTGAAAACATTTGATGAATGGAAGAACACAACCGCAATGTCAAACGGAATTAAAACTAAAGAAATCCCGATATGGCTTGATAAGTTCTTAATTCATATCCAAACCCAAGGGAAGATTGATGTTTCCGTAAATGAGCTTAAAAAGCATTTTACGAGTTGGTTAAGGATTAGGTTAAAGGCAGGTGATAAATTACCATCGATAATGACTCCTGAAGAAAAACGAAATGCGAGGTCACAACGGTTTATGACAAATTAATCATGATAAAAAAGCATAAGGATATTTTAAAAGAGTTTGACTTTCTTATTGAGAATGGAAATCCAAAAGGTAATTCAACAGGATTTGAAAGCTTAGACGAGCTCTATTCCATAAAATATGGTTCATATACCATCATATTGGCAGAACCGCACAGTGGTAAGTCTGAATTTGGTTTTGAATTATGCTTGAATCAGGCGGAAAAGTACGGGAAAAGAACTTTGGTATATTCTCCCGAAACGGGGAGTGTTGCGGACATATACGCAGAACTTATCCATAAATTTACAGGCAGGCCAGTCATGCAGAAACTTCCCAATGCGCTTAGCGAAAAGGATATTTATTCAGCCATCCAGTATATTGATGAGATGTTTTCCATTATAGATTCTGACGATAAAGGATATTCATATTATGACATTATGAAACTCCGAACAAATGAAGATTTGATTTTTGTCGATCCAAACAATGAGGTAATCCATAACTACACAGACAGACAAGATACCTACATCGAAAATGTAACAGCAGATATTAGACGATTCTGTAAGAAAAATGAAATTCATGTTATCATCACTATGCACCCGGCCAAGCAGGAGGTAAGTATTGATAAAGATACCGGCAAAAGGTATTTCGATATGCCAAAGGCAAGGATGGCTGCAGGAGGTCAGGCGTGGTTCAGAAAAGCCATGGGATGGATAAATATGTGGAGACCTCCTAATGGTATTGCAGATGTTGATGGTGAACCTTATGGAGAAAATGCCGTAATAATCGATATTGAAAAAGCTAAACCAAAAGGAATAGGGAAAAAGGGATCATGTATTTTGTATTGGGATTGGAAGAGAAATAGATATTTTGAAGAAAGCTTGGATGGTCAGAATTTATTTTATGCTTTTGATCACGAAAAAGGAAAGAGTTATTTCGAACCCAGTAATGAAGATTTTCCAACTGCGATAAAACCAAGTGTATTATTTTAACTGCAAGAAATGGATTGGAAATATATCGCTCACAACAATGAAATACTATTAAGGCATTATGAACTTAAATTTCAACCAAGGATTAATAGGTCTTTTCGTCTGTTATCTGCAAGATTATCTTTGACCGAAAGCAATATTGAGCTTAAATCTCATCTAATTAAAAAGGGAACATCAAAGCAACTTGAAAAAAGGATGGCTCTCAATGAAAATATTGAAATTTGCTTAGATGAAATGGCGTTACTTGAATCTGAAAACGACCAATTGACTTTATTAGCTGAATCTGCTTTTAGGGAAAGGGACAGATATAAACAAGCATTATTTGAAGCAAAAGAAAAGTTGAAACAGTATGAAAAGTTTAATTCTTAACGAAGTCCAACAAGTCACTTTAGATATTCTACAAAAACTAAGAATAGGACAGTATTTGAAGGTTAGGTCAATAGCCAAAAAAGATCCTGAAAAGTTTAGAGATACTGTTAAACAGCTTATCGATTTTGGATATAGTGAGTATGAATTTACTAATGATTATACAGAAATCAGAAGATTAGACCTACCAAATTACGCTAAAGATTATTTTACCCAATTAAGAAATTATTATGAACAAAATAAGCAGAATAATGATGGAAGCGATTCAGTCGCTAAAGTCAATACAAAAACCTAATCCAGATTTTGTACGGGGGTTTTGGATGTGTTGGCTATTCATTGCAAAGAATATCCAAAATAGAATCACTACTAAGGAAGTGAGGGAATCCGAAAACCTACATTACAAGATCAATTGCCTGGAACAGGATGCGAAAATTCTAAGAGAAAGAAACGAATCGCTTAAGCAATCAAATAAAGTTTACAGAGATTATTTCAATAAACATAACAATAAAGCTTAACAAAGTTTGATTTTTATTTGTTTAAATGTTTAACATTGTTTAATTTTGGTTATCTGTTAACTAAACCCAAAAATAGTTAGTTATGAATACAATTCACCCACAACAAGTGTCTGCTATTGACAGTCAAAAGGAGCGAATATTAACCCATTTACAACAAGGAAATAGCATTACTCCAATAGAAGCATTATCCCTATTCGATTGCTTCAGATTAGGGGCAAGGATAGCCGATCTAAGAAAGGAAGGTTACGACATCAAGACAACCATCTTGAACAGAGGAGTAAAAAGATTTGCTTCATATTCATTAAGCAACTAAAAATAATATTTAAAAATATGTGGAAAACACATAAATTACATAATTCATCAATCAAGGTTAAAACTGGTGTTTGTCCGAAATGTGAAAATAGGAGGGAAGTTCCCTTGATTGGTGGAATGTGTAAAAACCATTATTGGGAAAGCAGGAGAAAGCCAACAGAGAATAAGGAAAGAAAACCTATCAAAAAGATAAGCAAGAAAAGGGCAAAACAAACTGCTGTTTATCTCAAGGCAAGGCTAGAATACTTAAACGAACACCCAAACTGTGAGATATGCGGAAATTCCGCAACCGATATCCACCACAAAAAAGGTAGAGTAGAAGAATTACTAACTGACAAAAAATACTTCATGGCACTATGTAGACCATGTCACCAAAAAGTTGAATTAAACCCTGAATGGGCAAAAGATAATAAATACTCACTAAGCAGAATTTAAACACACAAACAAAATGAATTATCAAGAATTAGTCAAAGAATTTCAATTAGCAAGCGGACAGCCTGTAAGTGACACTTCACGTAAACTTACAAAGGATGAATACGACTTCCGTGATAACCTCTTGCGTGAGGAGATCCGTGAGCTACAGTATGCTATCGTAGACAATAACCGAGTTGAGATATTGGATGCGCTATGTGACATTAAATATGTAAATGATGGTACGGCAAATATGATTGGAGAAGAAACAGAACCGGTGGAAGATGTATTCTGGCATAATTCAGCTATAACCAAACCTATAAGTGAACTGGTAGATTCATTAAAAGAATTGGACATTTACGATGTTGCCATGGCAAATGCAATAGTGGGAATATTGACGTCAACATTTGGTTTCACCCTTGAAAACTTCAAGGAAGCACTTAACCGAGTTCATTTAAGCAATATGAGCAAGTTCTGTCACAATCAAGCTGAGATTGATGCTACCATCCAATATTACAAAGACAAAGGTATTGATGTAACCACCACGTTGTGTGAGAAACAAACCGTTGTCTATCGTAAAGAAGATGGTAAGGTTTTAAAGAATGTAAATTATATCCCAGTAAAATTGGAGGATTTAGTATGAGTAAACACTTGATACATATGTCGGAAGCTGATGCAAGGGAAATGTATTATCAAATAAATCAATACTTTCTTTTCCTTCAATCTGCAGAAAACGTTGACAAATGTTTCTTTGATAAATTGAAGTTCTGGAATCCAACAATGAACAATCATTTGCGCAAAGCAAGGGAATCTGTAAACGAGCTTTTGAAAGGCTTCAACAATCACTTTAAACCATTGAATAGTGATCTGGTTAAATATGAAGCTCCAAGTGCATTATATCGTGTTATGGACTTTTTCTCAAGACTTAATCCTGAAGTTATCAATGAGGTGATGGATGATTTGGAAAGAAGTCAGGAGAACTATTTTAACAGAGAATTGAAAGAAGCAGTTTAATGCTAAAGAATAAAGTAACCATAGGGATTGATCCTGATGTTGACAAATCCGGAATGGCTATTTTCAATTATGAAGATAGCCAACTCCATTTATATCAATATGATCTTTCGGATCTATTCCAACAATTACTTAATCAACATTTCAAAAGTCAAAAAAATGATTACAGCTTATTGGTAAGGCTTGAAAGTGGGCATAAAGTTGCACAAACCTGGCAAAAAAGAACTGTAGGAACTATCAAAAATGTTGGTCGTAACAATGAAATCGGTTCTCAAATAGAAAAGTTCCTTATAAAATACAATATACCCTATGAGCTTGTAAATCCTTTCGGGGGATCAAGCATTAAACATGAACAGTTCTGCAAAATAACATGCTGGGATATAAAAAAATCAACAAACCCAGAAAAAAGGGTTGCAGGATTATTGGCCTTTAAAAGATAGATTATGAACAGACTTTACAATTCATTCGTATTAGCATTCCTAAATGAAAATTATCCACAAATAGTCAATGAAATTGAAAGGAATTTTCAATCAGATTTATCTGAGATTCGCAAAGTTGCCGATAAATTTTGTGAATACCATGGAATTGAAATTCGGGATATCCAGGAAATAAGAATAGGTAAGTTCTTGAAGTTAAGATATAAATTCATATGCTGTGTACTTTATCTATTCCAACCAAGAAAATTAATAACTAACGAGCAGTTAAATCTTGGAATAGCTAAAGAATTGAAATTAGTTACTAAGCTTGGTTCAGCTAATCTTAACCAATCACTGAAGGCTGGTATGAATCTAATGCTCTATAAGGAATTTAAATCTGATGTAATTCATTTTTGTTCATGGTATAAATTGATAAAATAAAAAGTTAAACATTTTGTTTAAAAATATTTGCAAAATTAAAACTTATTGTTTAACTTTGTTTAACAAATAAGAGATAATCATGAAAACAGCAATCATCAATCATCACGGTAAAAGACCATTCGACTTCAGAATAGTGGATGGTGTAATCACTTATCAATGGATCAATTATATTGATAATGAGGGAATGGAGAATTCCGAAATCAAAGCTAAAGAAATTCTCAAGATAGAGAAGCTTCGTAATTTTCAAACAAAAGTTTTTTACAATTAATAATATGTGAATATCACATATTATACATATTCATATTTTTTAGTTATGAAAAGGATTTTTGAAAGTATCAATAGGAGGGATTCAGAATTCTTCCCCACATTAAGATCCGCATCAATTGAAATGGCTAAGCTATTATTGTTGTTATCATTTTTGGTTATTTTAATGGTTGCTCTATGTTTAATATGATTCCAAATACATATAACAGGGAAATGGTTTTCCAAGTTATAAGAGGGGAAAGAGAGGCTAAATTCCTTCCAGATTGGCTGATATCTAACGGATTCAAGTACATGGGTAGTGCATGGGGCAACAGGGGGCAAGACTATTACCAAATCGACACGGAAATAGGTGGTATCTGTGTAGTAGATTTTAAAGAGGTTTGGCTTGAAAAGGGCAGGGAAGAGGTTAGACTTGAACGGATTAAGACACCAAATCAGTTAGAAACTTTTTTATCGTTATTATCATGAGAATACAGCACAATCAATTTGACATAAAAAAGGTAGAGTTAATTCGCTCTACCTTTATCAGAATCAAAAACCTTTCAGAGACGGCAAGAACTTTAGGGATAAATTATATGACTGCCCAGAAATATACAGCAGATCTACGACCAGGCAAAAAGAAAAAGGAATCACCTAAACCACCTATAAAACTTGATCAGTCTGATATGCAGAAAGGCCATGTAAAGCTACAAAAGGGAGAAACCATCCTCCCCACCCGTATCCCCAAGGCACAGCGTTCCGTACCCATGTACGACAGCAAGAACACCATAAAGTTCGTAGACCTTGACGACCCACGTAGCAACGAGGAAATCCGCACCGCATGGAAAGTAGAACAGGAAAAGAAACTGAGGTCATTGGCTTCGTAAAACACTAAGAGAATGGAAAGCAGAAAGATAGCAATAATCGGAACCTTAGAAGGTGAAAAGCTAAAAGACTTAATAAGCATAATGGATGAAATGAGACAGCATGGACACGAAGTTGCGCATATCGAAGATACATCCAAAGCAGAATTCTATAAAGACAATGATTTCGAGGTTTTTGATTTAGCGGATATAGATAAACCAAAAGAGCCTAAATATCTTGATATGAGTGCATCAGTCAGCGATAGAGCAATGAGGATTATAAACTACCATGCAAAGCTACCAGTGGCTATGATTGGAAGTAGAAATCCAGGTAGAATTTTAGGCTACTACAACCCCGATACCGATAAACCACAGGGAAGAAACGAATCTTGCAAATGTGGAAGCGGATTGAAGTTTAAAAAATGTCATGGACTTAGAGATACAACCAAATGGAAAGATTAACAATAAAGGAACTAGCGCCGTATTTGCCGTACAAACTGCAATGGAAATTCGAAGGGTCAGACGAAGTGCACGAAGTAATGGGTATCGATATTACAGACTTTGGCGTTCACTTATTCTCGCCTTACGGTGACTACGGGAAGTGCAGAATTGACGAAGGTAAACCCCTCCTTCGTCACCTATCTTCTCTTACAAAGGAAATAGAGCATAATGGAGAAATGTTCGTGCCTAAAGACAAAATTCACAACTACACTAAAGTTGATGAAAACGGTACACTTTACGTATTGGTAGACGGTACTCAATGGCAATCAGACCCTCTTAGATGGGATTACGAAACTGTTAATTGGTTAATTAGTTTACACTTCGATGTATTCGGTTTAATCGACAGAGGCCTCGCCCTACCTATTGATGAAAAGGAGGTGGAAGGTGAGTAACAAAACAACATCATACGCAGAGATTGAGGAATCAAAACTACGTGACCACTTCGCAGGATTGGCTATGAACGGTGAACTTTCGAGAATAGCGTATAATGGAAACGGAAGAACATATTCAGATTTTAATGATTTAGCAAAGAAGTCCTACCAAATAGCCGACGCTATGCTAAAAGCAAGAAAGGAGGTTAAGCCATGAGTAAAACAATAGTATCACCATTTGAATATGCAATAGCAACAACTGTTGATCCTAATGCATCAAAAGATATTCGTCCTGAATCTTTAAAAGAAAAGAAACAAAGGATTGAAAAGGAGTTTAAAAGTATCGCGGATAAATTAAAAGTTAAGGAGGACTAAAAATGAGTAAAACAAAGACCGTTCTAGGTCAAACTTTAGAGGAAATAAAAGAGCAGTATGCTAAGGATTTTGAAAGGGCATCCTTTGAAGATATGTTATGGAGCTACGCTGAAAGCGAAAATGGAATTAGTGATTTCATTATGATAACTGACGAAGTAGCCGAACGATATGCCCAATCCCAAACACAGGAGCTTATTGAGCAGAATAAGGAGCTTGTCTCCGCCCTTAAAAAGATTCTGGATTTCAAAAAGTTCCAACGGGTGGAGGACTTTATATCTATTGAAGAATTGGAGGAACTATTAACCAAATACAACCACTTAAAATCAAACACAAATGGAAAACTTTAAACCACTTTTTAAAGAAAAGTCAGACCCAAATTACAACTGCCCTTACTTCCCAGGTCAAAAAGGGTATTATCCACCAAAAAATGAACAATACTATTATAAGGATGGTGTTTGGGTAGAGTGTGGAGAAGATATGATTTCCGGACTATGGAGCGGATGGATTGTTTCTGAAAATGCCGAAAAACATATCGATGAAGAAGGATTTACGGTTTTCGGCAGTACCCACACCCAAGATGGAGGGCAAGAGGGATGAAAAAGATCTTGATAGCCTGCGAAGAAAGCCAGGCGGTAACAATAGAATTTAGAAAATTAGGATTTGAAGCAATCTCCTGCGATCTGCAAGATTGTAGCGGTGGTTATCCGGAGTGGCATATAAAAGGAGATATTACCCATCAGCTATATCGAGAATGGGATTTGATTATTGCTCACCCTCCTTGTACTCGCTTATCCAATAGCGGAGTTAGATGGCTTGCAGAACGTAACCTTTGGGATGATATGTACCAAGCCTGTGAGTTTTTCAATTTATTCCAATCCGTGGCTAAAAATGGTACTCCAGTAGCAATAGAGAATCCAATACCACATAAATATGCTAAGGAATACATCGGCGAATATAGCCAGATTATTCAACCTTGGATGTTTGGTCATGGAGAAACTAAAGCTACTTGTTTATGGCTTTACAACCTACCAAAACTTACCCCAACAAACATTGTTGAAGGCCGCGAGAAAAGAATATGGAAGCTCCCACCAGGAGAAGAAAGAGCAAAATTGAGATCAAAAACCTACCAGGGAATTGCCGAAGCTATGGCTAAGCAATGGGGCAATTACTTAATGAAATCAGAAAGGAAGGCTTCGTAATGACCATCCAAGAACAAGCAGATATGATAATAGCCTATCTCCAGGAGAATGGGTTGAATCACGATCAGATGCTAGAGGTAATTTCATTAGCAAGAAAGAAACTCGAAGCAATCAAAGCCGAGGAGCAATTGAACAAACCGAATAAGCAGATTAAAATATTTGAGGAATGACCCCACTAATATACGCAGGACTAGACAGGCCATTTAGAATGGCCTTCACCAACAGATACCAAGATCCTATAGTCTATACTGTATGCGAACTGATGAACGTCACACAGGAAGAAATAGCAAGCAAATCAAGATTTCGTAAGCTGTCAGTAGCTAGGTGCATTATCTCCTATTTTCTGAGACGTGATACATCGATGTCATTGCTAGAGATTGGTCAGGTGTTCGGAGGTCGCGATCACAGCACAGTAATCTATCAGATTAAGCAGTACAAAGACTTATACGCTACTGACAAGCATTTCAGAAGCTTAGCGGATAAGATACAATCTAGGTTAGTGCATTATGACCAAAAACGGTCAAAATCCCGAATATAATAGATATAAGTCATAACATGTATGGTTGTTACCTGCGATATTAATTTATTTTCGTTATTTTATTTGCAAATATGATAATTATTGTTGAATATTGCAAAAGTAATCTATGTTAATTATGTCAAACTGGGACGATAAAGCAAAAAGACTATTAAAGTCGGAAATGATAAAGCGTGGTGTTACAAATGCAGATTTGGTTGGGTTACTCAACGAGATTGGCATCGAAGAAACGAAAGCAAGCATCGATAGTAAAATTAGTCGGGGCAGTTTTAGTGCTACTTTTTTGTTGCAATGTCTTACCGTTATAGGTTGTCATAGTTTGGAAATTAAAGATTACGAAAGCCAATTGTTGATGGTTGCCGAGCCAAGCGAACATAATAAAACGTCCAAAAAATGAAAAAAAATTCTGTAAAATTTATTGACCTTTTTGCTGGTCTTGGCGGTATCCGTTTAGGTTTTGAAAAAGCATTTAAAGATGCTGGAATAGAAACCGAATGTGTGATGACGTCCGAAATAAAACCTTATGCCTTAAAAACTTTAAAACATAATTTCAAACACGAATTTTTGGCTGGCGATATTTTTGAAATCAGAAATGAATCTATTCCTGATTTTGATTTTCTCTTGGGTGGATTTCCCTGTCAGCCTTTTAGTGCAGGTGGAAAACGACAAGGTTTTTTAGACACTAGAGGTACTTTGTTTTTTGAAATAGAACGAATATTGCGGGAGAAACAACCTTACGGATTTATTCTTGAAAATGTTGAGGGGTTGGTAAAACACGATTTAGAATATAAGAATGACGAAATAGGTAGAACACTGAAAACAATTCTACACACACTCGAAAACGAATTGGGTTACAAAACAACTTGGAAAGTTTTCGATAGTTTGGAATTTGGTTTGCCACAATCGCGAAAAAGAATTTTTATCGTTGGTACGAAAGATGAGAAGATAGATTTGAATGGTAATGAACCTCGCTTTAATGCCTTGGAAAGTATATTGGAAAAAGGATTGCCTACTTTAAAATCTGATTTTATTAATAAACTTTTGTCTCATTTTTCTATCGAAGATTTGTACGGAAAATCAATAAAAGACAAGCGTGGTGGTGTCAATAATATTCATAGTTGGGATATTGAAATAAAGGGAAGTGTATCTAAGCAGCAGGCCAAAATTCTCAATCAATTGTTTAAGCAAAGACGTAAAAAACAGTGGGCAGAAGAAATTGGTATTGATTGGATGGACGGAATGGCTTTAACTTTAGAGCAAATCAATACCTTTATAGATTTGCCTAAAAAGGAATTGAAATCATTGCTAGATGACTTGACCAAAAAGGGGTATTTGAAATTAGAACATCCTAAAAAATTAGTGAAAGTTCAAACCCAAAATGGTATTGCAACAACCCGACAATATGACGAAACAAAACCAAAAGGCTATAACATAGTTACAGGTAAATTAAGTTTTGAAGTAAACAAAGTACTTGACCCTAAAGGAATTGCCCCTACTCTAGTAGCAACTGATGTTTCCCGTTTAGCTGTTCCTGATAGAGATGGTTTGCGAAGATTAACAATTCGTGAAGGATTAAGATTATTTGGATATCCAGAATGGTTCGAAATTCCAACGAAAGAATATGATGCCTTTGATTTGTTAGGAAATACAGTTGCTGTCCCTGTTGTAGAATTTGTTGCTGAAAAGTTAGCTAAATCTAAAAATCAACTACTTACTGCTTTGGATAATATTGATTCAAAATTTCATCAAGTACATTAAGAGTTTTTTGATTGAAAACAAAATCACTTGCATCATAAATTCTATGTAAGTCGTTTTGTCTACCAACCCAACCAAAACCGTCACAATAGTTGAGCATAATAATTTTATTGGCTCTATGGTTCGCATTGTGACGCATCAAAATGCCGTAAAACTCTACTAATTGGTCAGCTCTTTTTGATTGCCCGCTACCCGTTGTTATATTATATGACGATTCAATTAAAATAATTGGAGCATCAACACTTGGTATTAAAAAGTCAATATTCTTATTTAAAAGAGGAAACTCTTTTTGAATTTCATATTTTAATGTATTATTGGTTTGAACTTTATAGCTATCGAGTTTTGATTGGATTATTTTCTCAACGTGAGCACCAACTCTGTTAGAATACTTGTCTATAATCTCGTTATCATTTAATATTCGCTCAACATATTTAAATCCTTTTAAATCCTCAATAAAATTTGGCTCATTCAATTTGAAATTTCTCATATAGTAAAGCGGAATCTCTTTCCCAAGTTCTGAATTCCTTCCGTTGATAAAAAAATCAATTAATAAGAGCCTAAAATCAACATCATCCTGTATGGTTTTACTAATTCTTTTTACATCCCATTCTGTCCTAAATTCCTCACCATTATAACGATACCTTAAAAGTGAAACAACTCTCTTAAGTCTCTCTTCAGATAGACCAATTAAGGAAACAAAGGCTTTCAGTTTTTCGATAGGAGTAAAATTATCTTCTTCTGTTAAGAAGGCAGAAAGATCTTCAATACTTGAGAAACGAACACAATTTAAGTTAATATATTTTGTCAATGGTTCGATGGAAAGTAAAAAATTATTATCAAAGTCATCATCTATCATAAATGACATACTATTTTTCCACTCTTCAAATGATAATTTGTTCATAATTGCTTTTTCTTCAAATTTAATTAAAATAAACTTTATTTTACCAGTCGTTTAAATATGGCAGTAAATAGTGGCTTTGCGAAATATCTGAATAGATAGTGCAAAGTTTAAGATTTATATTTCAGCCGATCTCTAGTAATCCACCTCTTTACTGGCAGTTTTCATAAAACATACTGAAAAAGAATAGATTATTTTAATGTTTTTTGTCTGTATTTTCAAAATTCAAAGATATCGAATTAAAAAGGTTTATTTTAGAGGGGGTGGCAATCCACTAAAATTGAAATTTAACCGTATCAAATAACATCAATAATTCTTAGTTTAGAATTTATTGAAAATTAAACGAACGATGCAACAAGCCACCGAGAGAGCCAGCGAAAAGGCTATTGAGTTGTTTAAAGGATTGAGAATTAAAGCTTTTTGGATTACTGGTTCTCAGGTGATTTATATTTAAACAACATTTTTGGTATAATCTTTGCGTAAAAAAAAATCTCACAATTAAATTTAAACCCAAAAAACTATGAAAAATCTAAAAATTTTTTCCATGCTTTTATTAGCATTAACTTTTGCTTTTTCATCATGCAGTAAGGATGATGATACACCTGGGACAGGAACGAAGAAAGTACAGTACAAATTGATTGGATCTACTGGTGTGAATATTTCGGTCATTGTATATTACGATGGGGATTCTCCAGTTAGCAAAACAGGAAATTTTGGTAGTGAATGGACGAGTGATGCGAATATTTATTCAAAAACACCGGCTATTTCAGCGAATGCAATTGGGCCAAATGACAACTCCACATTGAAAGCACAGATTTTAGTGGATGGTAAAGTTGTTAAGGAAAGTGCTGTTTCTACTGGAAAAGTCCTTACCACTAATATTTCTTATTAACAAGAATTTAAACCGAATTTTCTACAAGCCTAACCCACCGTTAGGCTTTTTTTACTATATTAGGGTATGGACAACAGAAACAGGGATATAATTTTGATCTGCTTAGGAATAGTTTTTATAATGGGAGCTATTATTGGATATTTCTTGGTTTCAAACCTACTTAAATAAAACCCCACATGCACATCCGAGTTTTCGAGGTTATTCACTAAAAAACTGGATAAGCCTAACCAGCCGTTAGGCTATCTAAACTTTCCTAATCAAAAACAGTAACTTCCTTCTGTCCTTTGGGTGCTCCTTCAATGTTTCTTTTATAAAGAATTCTGCCTTTTCTTGCGATTGAGTTTCCTTGATCCAAATTGCATGTCTCAAAAGAAATTTGTTCAGATCGAATTCGTTATGCGTTTCCATATATTCATAAACAATAATAAGTTGCATTGGTGTTAATTAAATTAGAAATAAGTATTAATACTGGAGAGAATATTTTGTATTATACCAATTCCTTAAATTGATACACCAAGGCAATTTACTGTATCGCACAGAATTTTTTTTAACAAAAAAAATGATTGCTTCATTTTAAATTGAACTTATATTTTATTTAATTTGGGAACTAAAACTAAATAAATTAGAAAAATGACCTTGAAAGAAAGATTGGAAAAATTCAACGTACATTTCCAATACAAAGAACAGCCCGAACTTTATGATTTCGATCTCTCACCAGAGAAGATAGCATATAGAAATGAAGCCCTACGAACGGGGGACAGAGACCTATATCTAAATTATCTAACAGATAAATATTCAGATAAATTGGATAAGGAAATGGAAAGCTTTGATCTTTCGGCAAAGAACCTCGTAAAGATCGAAAGGGATTCAGCAAATGAACTTTTCAAAAGATATCAGGTCAATATACTTAAATCAGACATAAGTTTCCTTGATGATGATGCGATTTATAGTATGTATATTGTTGACCCGGAAAAAATGGATTATCTATTGGAAGGTTATCGTGAAGATCTGATTGATGTATTTGCGCCTATTGATGAAGTTTTTCCTAACGGAAGAAATGAGATCTACCTAGACAAAAGTGGAATCTACTCAGACTAAAATATTTTCATATCTAACTATTGGCCCTGATGGACATTCCCGTCAGGGATTATTTTTTTATTTATTTTCCATATATTTGAACAAATGTCAGTCTAATAGATACTCGAAGTATCAAAACTGATAATTTGCATAGGTAAATGTGATTGAGGGTAGCACATTCAAGTGCTACTCTTTTTAAAAACTTCATAAAACCCAATAGTTTTTAAATTGACGATTCCCTGCCGAAGAAATTTTGCAGGGAATTCTTTTTTAATTTGATTATATTTACATTTGTTTATTCATTACTCAAGCATTACTTGCTAGGGAGTTCACCATCTCAACATGGTGGGCTTTTTTATGATCATTTTTTTATATATTTACCCATGATAATATAAGTCTCAAGACTTTGGTTAATAATTAGTTTTCAAGCCTGCATCTCCAGATCGTAGGCTTGTGTTTTTTAAAAAGTTTTACTACATTTAGATGTTTATAAGGCATTATCATGTTAGTGAGATCAATGCTGATGAATCATAGGTATATAATTAGTAAAGGGTAGCGCTTTCGGGTGCTGCCCATTTTTAAAAGAGATTATTAAGACCATACTGCTATTGATTAGTCCCCAGCAAAGAGATTTGTTGGGGATTTTTTTAATAATGGAAAAGCCCCGGATTAAAATCCATTTTTATTATATAACTTGTAGAAAAACACACATACTATGAAAATTGCAGTTACTTTCGGTTCAAACAAATTTATTGGAACAGACGGCGTTATTTCTTACGTCAAAGATGGAAAATTAATAGAATTCTTTAGGATTAGGGAATTGTTCAGAGAAAGAAGTGATGGTTCTTATCTGGTAGTCGATTGTGACATTAAGGATGCCGATGGTGAAAGAGTGATAAAATTAGCTAAGAGCAAACCTGTAGCATCTTCTGGAGATATCCAAGTAGAGTTTGATAAAAAGCATACTACAGTAACTCAACAAGACGGATCTTTGATTCTAAAAGTAGAACAATTGACCTTAGAAGAATCCAAAATATTAAATGTTTATTGGATAAAGGATTATGTTGAATCCAACGGTATTGAAGCCGTAATCAATATTACAGGAATTTTCCAAATAGAAGGAAATATCATTTATGCCACAGACGAAAGACTAATATTAAATGAGGCAATTATCGCAGGAAATACGTGCGCAGGTACAAATGGCTTAGTTATTAATGGAAATTCTATTTCGATTGGGTAATTAATAAAAAAATGGACTGTCGATTAAATTGTCCTACAGTCCATTTTCATCTCTAAAACTCCAATATCCTATATTTAAGACTTACCAAAGGCCTCCACTGTTTATTTACCATATCGTAGTAATACCCTGCTCCAATCCGAGTACGTCCTACACTCAAGCCCCCATCAACACCTAAATTCAATCTGTCGGTATAGAATCCACTTGCATTCAGATCAAATTTCACATTATCGGATTTAGGCTCAATCTTAACCCTTTTAACACCATTGATTGTTGCCCTTGGGTCAGCTATCCAAAAGTCAATATAGTTCTTCTTACGCCCTAAAAACCACTCCTTTTTCCAGTATTCAGCATAGTTGATCTCTGCGTTATAGGTAAAGTTGAATGTTCCCTTTCCAAAAGTATCCTTTGGGCTTATGAATTCTATTGATGCATATTTATCCTTGAACGAATATCCGGTATCGTTGGATTCTGCAGGGAGATCCTTTGCCGCAATGGTGGTATTGTACTGTCTCCATTCCTTGAACTGTTTACGCTCAATTGCAAGGAGGTTCATAACACTATCCAGCTTACGTTTGGACGTATCGTCAAGTTGGCTTATGGATTTAATGATATTTTCCTTGTCGTCAATTACAGCATGTTCATACCCTTTTTTATTGATATTCTTATTGACGTTGTCCACCGTTGCATTTACGGCCTCCTTTATTTCGGGTGGTATTTCAACTCTGACCTCCTTTTCATTTGGAAACCAAACAATCTTAATGATAAGGATAGCTACTACCGCTATCAGAAAATATGTACCTAAATTCTTCATTTTATTCCCTCCATCTTTAAGGAATCAATAACCTGATCTCTATTTTTAACCTGGGCATCCTTGAACATAACCGCCTTTGTATATTCATCCAATTGCTTTTCCAATTTGTCCACACGTAGTTTTAGATAATCAATCTGTGCATTACACGCATGAAGGCTATCATCACTTCTATTGTTGTAGGCAGTGACGAAATATGTTGCAACTCCAGTGATTATGATTAACGCATACGTTAATGGGCTTTTTAAGGCCAGTCTTATTTGCTCGTTCATCCCCTTACTTACTGAAATATAAATCTGCTTCCGCTTTCCTTCTCCTGACCAATCCATTGAAAACCTTGCCTCCCGCCTTATTCCACTTCGCGAATTCGTCGCAGATGGTAGGATCATTAGGGTTGACGTTCAGCTTACGCAATAGCGTTGACTTGCCAAGGTTTGACGCCCCCAAATTGAAGGTGAAGCTCACCAAGGCATCAAATTGGTTCTGTGTTAATGGCTTTTTCACCAAGCGTAATACATCATTTTCATAACCCTTCAATATCTCCTGCAGCATACATGTTGCCTGATGTTCTGTCAATGGTCTGTCCTGCATGGTTACCTTACGTCTATCCGGTAAGTAGTATGTAAAACCGTAACCGATGGTAGGAATACCAATCGGGTCTTTATATGGCTTTGGGTAGAATCCCTCAAAGCTCTTTATCAATTCCAATCCTTTCTCTCCTGTTTTCATTACAGAACAACCTCCTTTCTTCTTCCACATTTTACGCATTTTTTCCTCTCACAATAATGCATCCAACCAATTCCATTTTCATGAAATGGAGATTGTCTAAATACTTTGCTTATACCAAATGATATAAATGAATGCTTACAAAACAACTTTTTTAAAAACCTATTAATATTTTTTACTAACATTTTACTACTGTTTAAATCCTATTTTTTATTACCATGCAACCATTACATCAACTGTGAGGGTATCCACCAACTTTCCGCTCCAGATCTTTAACACCATCACCTGGAAATTATTATCGTTATTGGGTGAAGCGTATGTGTCGAAATTTGGAGAGATACCTGTGATCACATAATATCCGTTCGCGATGAAAGGATCGGTCTTAACATTAGTGTTATGGTACCCCTCATATACCGAATTTGCCTCGGTTTCATTATTGTTCCCTGGGTCATAATATTTCGCGATGAAATCGCTCTTTATTTCCATTGTGCTGGATGCTGCCCCCCCGATCTTGGAAGCATTGAATTGGATGTTTGCCCTGATCGTCGACAAATCCGCCTCTTGTCCACTCGTTGAAAGGCTCTGCACCAACAGCATCCCCTCATCCCTCCAACTTTCGGAAACCGATGTTACATACACTATCCCGTTCTTGGAAGCGTTCCATATCTCCTGACCGGTCTGTTCATCATACCATATCATCTGAGGCTTACCGTTCACCAACCCAAGGGTAACTGCAAGTTTTGTCTGTGCAAGGTCGTACCATATCTCAATCGCGTTTCTGCCGTTCTTCCCAATGGTGATATACGGAAGCTTCAATAATTGCGCAATCAGTCTTTCGGTCTGTATCTGTCCGCCAGTGATATATGTAAAACCTTTGGTTATATTAGTGAACCTCTGACCGTCTATTACGCTTGATATTACACCGAGATTGAAGTTCCAGAATCCGTGGAAGTCATCAACACCGAAAGGTTCTGCCGATACCATCCATGTACCGGTAAGTTCGGTCCTGGAGCATTTTGCAGAAATATAGTATGGTGTACCGGGTACAAGGCTGTTCTCCATGAACGCTGCCATATTCCAAACATTTCCAACTTCAGGGATCTCATATTTGTAATGGATAAGTTTCCCCGAAGTGAACGTAATCTTGTTTGGATTCCCATCAACATTTGCCTTGATGAAAACCCCCTGCAGGTCAAAATTCTGTGATTCCGCTCCGAACACACCTGCCATTGCTTCAATCATCAGTACCTGCAGCGTCTCCGATAATCCTCCATCAGGATCGAACACCATGTTGCGGAACTGCTTCATGGCATAGCTCTGGTTTCTGTTGAATTCGGTAACGGATTTATCCACCACCTTTACTTCATCCTTGACTTTTTCCTGCTCGATAACGAACTGCACATCCTGATGGTAGGTCAGCTTATCACTGATCACGACCGTACATTTATGGGGATTTACCAAAGGAAAGCTTACAGAGGTCACCCGGATAATATCATCGATACCCAATGCGGAATCCTTCAAGCGGACACGATCTCCAGACTTGAGCGAAAATCCGTTCTCCCGCATGTATTTCTCATCGATCTCCACACGGTATGGCGGACGCTCCTTCCGAAAGGAATCCTCAACTGCCTTTTTCAATCTTCCTTCTGCATTATCGACGTAGCTCTTTGGTTGATAGATGCCAACGAAGCTATATTTATCACCAACTACAGGATAGAAGAATTCATTTGGAAAAGAATAACCATTCTCAACTGCGGGGGTAAGACGGAAAGATCTCGAACTGTGGTTGTAGGAAATGTCAAACGTCCTACCACCGAGCATCCCCGATTTGAACATCACTTTAGCAGTTTCTCCTTCAATTGCATTGCCGTTCAGATCAAAATCGATGGACGTATCGGTCAATGTAAACCTATCTACCGAAACATCAGTAACAGTCCCTGTTCTTTCAGGGAATATATCTTCGAATATGATGGATGTCTCCCTGCGCCTTTCCCCAGGCAGAAGCGGACGCTCGATATATCCAGGATCAAAGGTCAACCTTGTTGCTCCGTTCCTATAATCAATGCCGATGTTCTCGGTTCCTCCATAGCCGATTATCCTATTGTACAATGGCGAATCGGTCGATCCGACTTCTACCGAGTAAAGTCCCTTACCACGGCCGTGTTCAAAATCGATATTGGTTTTCTCTCCTGCCTGCTTGGTGAGGTTGATTGTCTTGCCGCTGCCCGAAAACCAGAACTCAAGGCCGAAAGATTGAGCAATAGTGGACAATGCCGCCCTACAAGTGTACCCGTTGCCCGAGGATATGAATTCGATGGCCATTGGTTCCACATCATCACATTTTCCTAAGGTCCATCCCGAATCGTCAACGTTCATATTGTTTACCAATAGCTCAATAAACTCCCGAGGGGTGCCGAAAAAACTGAACTCAATAGCACCAACATGCTTGAATATGATATCGCTCAACGCTCGGGAAGGATGCTCGAATACGATGTTGTATGAAAACACCGAACCCCTTACAAGCTGGAACGGCATATTTATGGAGAACCTTACCCCGTTGTATTCAAGATAATCGTCCATTTTGATATCCAATGGGGTTGGTGATACTGCCTTTACCGTAATATCGAACCTGCCCATGCACTCATCGAAATAGACCGTGTTCTCGTCAATTGGTAAAAGGATGGTTGCAGCTCCGTTTCTGTATAACTGGATTTCGTTCATAGTATTATCAAAAAATACTTACTGTAATGTTTATCTGTTTGGTAGGGATAGGAGTTCCCGTTTTGAACACCCTGGCCACTAAAACATCGTTCTCCTTCATGATCGAATCGGGGATGGTCAATGGCAATACCTTACCTACCGCCCTCAAAAGACTGTGTGTCCCCTGATTGAAGAAAGCTATGGTGTTTTCCGTTGAGCCGCTTATCCGTACCATTGCTATCACATAGTTGTCGTCCGCATCAATGGCCCAATCCTCGTTCGCTGTGAGGGTAATGGTATTTATCTGCTTAGCTTCTGCTGCCCTATACAGGAATGAATCCCCTTCCACCAAAGGCACATTAAGACTGACATTGTTGGCTGTTTCTATATCTGCACCATCGATTATGGTATAACTCTCCCCGATTACCTTTATTGAATTATTATAAACCTTATTCTTGGTATAGGCGTTTACATATACTCCCCGTGTCTGGACTGCGTTGTCGAGGTCAGGCTCGTTGTAAACCCTATTATCGAAAATTGTATTCCCTATTGAATGGGCACCAACCCTAACCGCATAATTCGTATCCGAAATACTCCTTCCATTGTTTATGAAAGTATTACCGCTGATATCGTTGTTCTTTGCTATCCTGATCAATTGGTCGTTGCCAAGTCTGATAACTGCGTAATCACCGACCCTATCGGTCAACTTGCCATTCCCTACGAACATATTGTTCTTTATGTTCACATACTGACCACAAAGAAAAACACCGAGGTCCTTGTTGTAGGAAATATTGTTGTTGTGTATCTGTATCTGTTTGTTGTAGGAGAGCACATTGCTTAAGCTTCTATCGATCGAGATACCTTCCCTATTATAGAGTATCTGATTGTCGGATATAAGTATATCAATACCATGCCTGCCGAACATATCTTCCGGATAAGCGTCCGTATCAGATTTTATATCGATGGCCTTGACCAGGCAATTAGTAAGTGCATTTCCCAATACCTTTATTTTGTCCCCGGAAGCGTAAAGATCTATCGCATCCCTTCCGAACCTGTCAATTGTGTTGTGGGTAATTGTAATGTTCGTGCAGAACCGCGTGGTCTTTATTCCATC
The DNA here is from genome assembly GCF_002734245.1 of Sphingobacterium sp. 1.A.4. Lineage (NCBI taxonomy): Bacteria > Pseudomonadati > Bacteroidota > Sphingobacteriia > Sphingobacteriales > Sphingobacteriaceae > Sphingobacterium > Sphingobacterium sp. 1.A.4. Next base: position 79,049 of record NZ_PEAZ01000118.1, on the reverse strand, counting down.
ACCTCCAGTTTCCTCCGTTGTACCCTTCCCTCCAATAATGGGACACCCATTGATAACAACATTATTGATCGCTCCCCGGGGTGCATTCGTGCTTTCACCGATGTAGATCCCGTCCACAACGTTGTTCACCTTTAGGTTGTTTATGAATACACCGTCTACGTTCTGTGCGGAATCATCCAATCCTTTGGCTGCGATCTCAACGGATTTTATGCTATCACCAATATACCCACCGTTTATCTTTATGTTCTTTCCGTATAGGATGGTCAGTAGCGGGTACCTCTCGGAATAGTTTGGCGCTGTAAGATTGATGTTGTTCAATGTGATATCCGTGCCCGCCACCCTAAGGATCGTGAACTGGTTACCGCTGGATGTATTTGAAATAAGCTTGTTATTGAACTCGATCACAAGGTTGTTCCTCACGATGGCAGCAAAAGTGGAAGTCATCGAAAATATTATCTCCTTATCGAAAAACAGCTTAGTGACCGCTGAATTGGAATTGACGTATTGTATCAATTTATTATAATTGTCACCATAATAGGATGAATATATCTCTCCCACGAACTTATGTTCAAGCTTAAAATATCCCAATGAGAATATCGACCCACCATCATCAGGGGATGTAGTGGCTGATACAAAATAGATGATCGGTGCAGGTGTATCGTCCTTGGAAAAATACCCATTCAGCTTTACGCCCTTATAGTATCCGACAAGGATCAATAACCTGAAATAAGGATCTAAGCTCCTGAGTTGTGTCACGGAGTCTACCTCAAGGAAATTCTCCCCCCAGTTTGGGAGGTTCTTCCTGACATATTCGCCTGTGTCCTTCAGCTTCGTATAAACTCCATGGGCATCCACCTTACCATCGTCCATAGTTGTACCGTCGAACCATGTGTTGACTATGGTGTATGAAGCCATTTCATTGCTCCGTGGATCACGGATATTTGATATAACAACCGTACCGTCATTGTACTCGGCTCGTATAGGCACCATCTTTGTAACTGTTTCCATATCCTAAACCCCAAAAACTTCATCAAAATCAGCAGGGGCAACCATGGTCTGTCCTGCAACCGCTTTTCCTAATTCGTTAATGGGCAATTGCTGCACCTCTTGGGTAACAGAATTAATGAGCAAAACGGTGTCCGTTGCCAATGCATCTGTCCGTTGTTCTGCCTGTGTTACGTCTTTTGTTCCTTCTGCCATTTCTAAAATCTCTTTAATATTTCCGTTAATGGTTGACCATATTTGTCCACCAGGACCAATCCCCCGTTGTCCACCAACAAATTCCAGTTTTCGAGCATCCTTATCTCGGTGAACCTTACCGAAAGGAATGCCGTCACCCTATTTGTTGCAACCCTTACGTTACTCACCTGAAAACCATCCTTTGCAAATACCTCACGCGTGGTGTTGTCGTCCAATCGTAGAGTTCTTGCGTTCGGCCTTGATAGCAGGTATGCAAAATTTCCTACACAGGCTTTGAACGCCGGATAACTCGGTTGATCAATGAAGAAATCCAAAGTGAATTCCCTTGATTGCCTTCTTACCCTTCCGATCGCCTCCCTGCTGTATGATACCGTTTCAAGCTTTCTTGATGATGCTCTATCAGCCTGGTTCTTCGTAAGTTTCTTCACCAAACTAAGGTCTCCGAACGAATATCCATCTATACCCACTCCGCCACTTGAGGTTACGGGAAGGCTACCGCCCATCTCCACAACAGGTTGCCTGAATTTTAGCTGGATATTGCCATAACCTTTGTTCAGGTAGTTCACGGGCTGCGCGTCCACGATCTGCACCATCCACTCGCCCAATGGGCAGCGCAATGGGAACAATCCGTTCTGCAGATCATCCACCACCGTATAGAAAGACTGTATCTTCTCAATGAAGCGCGGTCTATCCAATTCGTTCAGCCAGCAGAATACATTTATATCACGTCCACCGAAGAATATCTCATCCGCCCTCAGGTATGGTTCAATCTCGTTGGATTCCTCCCACACATGGTGAGTCTTGCCAATCCTTTCCGGCATATCCCAACAACCGGATATCGCAATATTGCTATTGCTTGCCCTGCCCGGAACAAGTCCGAAATCCGAGAACGGTATGTTGTTGATGAAATACATTATCCTGTATATTGCCTTGTTGATTGTGGTGATGTGTTCCTGTTTATCGCTTGTAGTTCGACAACTGCCCTGTCCAACCTCTCTACCGTATTAGCAGTATTGACCTGTATGGAATTAAGTGCGATAAGGTTATCGTTTGCTACCACGAGCAGTTTATCCGACACCCCAAGCTGTTTAGTTGCTATTTCATAACGTGACCTCTCAAAAGCGAGGATCTCGCTTGCAGTTGTTTCCTTGATGCTTGGATTTACCCTCCCCGAAACTCCTGCGTTGGATGATGTTGCTGTTCCAATCGGATTCCCTAAAATATCCTCTGCTTTTTTTGCAAGGTCAATTCCAGTCTTTACGATTGCCTCATAACCATCCTTAAAATTTGCTATCTCTTTTTCGTCCAATCCATCCAATGAATCCTTCCTGAATTGATCTACCAATTTTTTTAAAGGTTCATTAAGGTATTGATATGCCATGCCAGATAGGAGGGCGTCTTGAATTATTCCTTCTATATCATCACCAAAATCCTCTATTGCCCTTTTGCCTTCCCTAAGATTGTTTTTAAGGTTGTTCAGTAATGAATCTGAAGAAATGTTTCCGCTCATTCGGTCTTTGAGGATTTCCTGTGCATTATCCCACTCTTTGGCGATATCATCAACCTCACCTTTAAGCTTCTGTAGCTGTTCGAACTGTTTTTTAGTTGCTTCTGTAAGTTTGTTACTTGTATAAAGCCTTTCTAGTTCTTCGTACGTATATCCTGCCAATCCAGCAGTTACATCTACAACCCGAGTTTTTTTACCGATTCCAAGGAAACCACCGTATTTTTCGGTTTTCTGTCCTGTAATCTGCTGTCCGCTTTTTTGGATTTCCCTCAGAAGGCTTAAAAAATCCTTGTTTGAATCTCCTCCCTGAAGGGATAAAATCTGCTTCCTTGTTTCAAGCTCTTTGTTTGTAAGCTCGTTGATATTCTCCTGATCACGTGCTCTTTCCCTCAACAATTGTTTGTATTCCTTTTCTCCGGCAATAACGGATGCATGGTATATTTCCATTTCCTCACGAGCTTTGCGCGCGGACTCTTTCGCCTGTTTAAAGAAACCGACTATACCCCCAACAACACGGGCAACTGCCCCTACGACCTGACCCACAGCACCGCCTATTCCAGCTATGGCGGAAATAGATCCCAAAAGTCCACCTTCACCACTATTCTTTTGTTCAGTGTAATTCTTCAATGCCGATTTTAGGTCATCGAATCCAGACTTTATCTGAGTGATTGACCTCAAAAGGTTTGAAACCCCTTGGAGCATGGAAGAAAGCTCTTCGTTCACATTTGAAACAGATCCTGCCATTTCCGAGAAAGCATCTGACATCAGGGAAATCCTCTGAGGTAATCTATTATCGATTGCCTTTGTAGTATCCCTGATAACTTCCTCAATCTTCTTTCTTAGTTCAGGGGATATATTGGTAATTCCAAGAAGTTCATCCTTAGCCGACTTTAGGACTTTTCTTGCACTGGCATCCGTTAGTTTCTCGACACCTTCAAAAAGATCCCTGTAAGACTGTAGTTTTTGTATATTAGCATCATCAAGAGCATTGAGTTCCTCAGTTGTCTTTAGATCTAACTGATGTGCTTCTTCAAAGTTACCCTTTGCTGTTAATTGTGTACGCTTAGCGTCGTGTTCTTTAAGGATTTTTTCTCGTTTTCCTTCATATGTTATTAAAGTATCGATAAGCTCCTTATACTTATCCTCTTCTTTTTTCTTTTCCTCTTTTCTTTTGTTTTCGTAAAACTTATCGATCTCGGTCTGTTCAAGCTGCTTAAGGTCACTGGTGTCGACCTTCAAACCTTTTGCTCTCTTTTCTTCAGCTTCTTTCCAAAGTTCCACATACCTGTCTCGTATCTTGAGGATATCCTGTTCCTCTTTGGATAGGGAATCTCTTCTAATTGATTCTTTGATATCTGATATCTTCTTCTGAAAATCTGACTGCTCTTGGAGCTGTTGTTGACGTGCCTTTTCTTCGGCATCATTTTCCCTTTTAATTCTTTCTGCTGCTCTTTCAGCGCTTGAATTGTTTTTGGAAGTTGTGGTTGTTTTATCGGAAGTATTTTTCTCAGGAGCAACAAACTTTGGAATCGCTATAAAACCCCTATCCCTGCCTATCCTTTCCAATCTTGAAAGATGTAGCTTGGTCAATGACTCCTGCTGCTTGTATTGGCTAACCATAGTTTTACTTCCATTAATACGGTTATTCAAAACAGCAGCTTGAAAATTTGTTGAGGCCTTTTCCATTTTTTTAGCATGGTCTTTGGCCAGTTTCAGTTCTTCATCAAATTCTTTTTTTGAAATCTTGGAATAATATTCATTTCTTTTAGGGGTTGCCCTATTGCCAGTAAATTCCTTAGTTGAAAGGAATTGGTTTCTGAAATCTTCCACGGTCATCAACTGACCTCCTGCACTCTGTCCGTATTCCCCCAATCTTCTCCAAAGTTCCTTCCATGAATTGGAACCGATCAATCTGTTCGCTTCCGAAAGAAGACCGGAAAGACCGTCCGTTACAGCAGTAAAGAATTTGGTGGCCTTTTCACTTTGCCATAATGCCTCAAAATTGTTCTTAAGACGTTCAATGGAAGCGGACATTCCCTGTATTCGCTCGTTCTTATCGTTTCCGAAAGTTTTGTCGAGCTGATCTGCGAAACGAGGAAGGAAATCTTGAGCGATCACTTCTCCCTTTTCAAGCATTTTGTTAAGCTCGGCTGTTGTTACACCCATAGCCTCTGCCGCCATTTCAAACGCTCCTGGAATACGTTCCCCCAATTGGCCTCGCAATTCCTCAGCTTGAACCTTTCCTTTTGACATCATTTGGCTAAGAGCAAGGAAAGTTCCCTGAACCTGTTCGTTTGAAAGCTTCATTTTGGCAGAAGCATTAGCAACTGATTCAAAAATCTTACGTGATTCATCAGCAGTAAGATTGGATAATCTTGCAGACCCTTGCCACAACTTAAATGATTCGGCAGAAGCAATAAAGTTCAGCCCCAATCTATCTGAGGTTTCCCTTAGAAATTCAAGGTTTTTATTAAATTCATCGGTACTGCCACTAACAACCTGTAAAGCACGTTCGACAGGTTCCAACCTAAGGTTTGATGAAAATGACTGCCCAACTGCAGCAACTCCTGCGGCCAACAATCCCAATCTCCCGGCAAATTGCGAAATCTGTGGAGCGACCATAGAAATTGCATCTCCATAATTTCCAACATTTCTATAATGCTGTCCTACTGAAGCATCAATGGATTTCATCTGACGGTCTAAAACATTTGTTTCCTTCGTCAGTCTATTGGCTTCGTTTGATAATGCTCGGTAGGCTTGGGTATTCTTTAACCCTTGTCTTTCAAGTTTGACCATTTCCGCCAATAGATCCTTGGATGCGCCCCTAAGTGATTTCAGCTCATTGTCAAGCTGTTTGTAGGCACTATTCTCCAACAGGGCTTTCTTTACTTCCCTTGCCTGTCTGGCCTCTTCTTTACGTTGCTGATTGAGCTTCAATATCTCCTGCCTATACTGTTGTGCATCGATCTCTCCTCTGACATAGGTTGCACTTAATGACTCGTATTCAGCCCTGCTCTTTGCAGCTTCCAACCTTGCCTGTCGTATGGATTCAATAAACCTAAGCTGGTATTGTTTATCAGGCGAAACTTTTACGTTAGTCAGTGATTCAAGTTCATCAGCCAACCCCTTTGCCTCTTTCTTTGCTTCGGTTGCATCCAAAATTGCCTTGATAACCAGACCGCCGTCAATTACTTTTATTGCCATTTCTTTATCAAATCTTTACCCGTCAATTCACCTTTATTGATTTCTTCTGCACCATTTTCCTTTTTTTGCCTGTCTATTGTTGCCCCGAGCATTAATAGCTCAATCATTGGAATCTCATTCCATACATAGTGTGGCTCCAGCCTCCAGTACCTGCATAAATTCCCTACGAAAGAGAAAATGCTGAATTCATTTTCGGAAGCTCCTTGGTCTTTATCAATTCCGTACAGGTCAAAAAAAAATCATCATTTATGACTTCGTGAATGTAGGTTACCATAAAAACAAACTCTTCTTCGTCCAATTCACTGATTATTTTTTGGATCTTCTCCAAAGAATATTCTTTTCTATCATCAAATAGGATAGATATACCCATGATCAGCCTTTCGTATGTTTCCGATTTGTAAAGAACCTTGGAATCTTCAATATCAATCCCAGATATATAGGAAGTGAACTTTGATCTTGTGGATAGGGTAGGGTAGGGCATCTCAAGTTTATATAGCTTTTTAGATAACCCCAATCTCATTTTTATCCTTTGAAACCAATTTTTTGGTTTAATATCAATCTCTATTACTTTGGACTGCTTCTTTGCAATTCGATGGGCATTCTCGTACTGAAGTTGCTTTATTTCTTTTTCGGTCATTTTGTAAGGTTTAAAAATAACATCGTCTACTAACCCACCTTACAAGGCTTTCGACGATGTTAAGACACAGAATAAAATTATGTTCATTATGTGAAAATCACATAATTTTTTACACCGAAAGAGGTTCAATGACCCTCAAAGGAGGTAATGTTTCATCCAATGGAGTGTTCACCGTAATGGTAATTGATACAGTCGCAAGATCCTCTTTGGTCATTGTCCAAGTAATACGCGCTTTCACATTTCCGTTAGGAATTATGACCTGGTAATCATCCAATGTTGTGATCCTTACAGATTGGAAAAGTTCGACGGAATTTACAGATTTATCCCAAGTTGCACCAACTGATCCCGTTTCGGTTGTTGCAGTTCCACCTTTAAGTTTGGCAAGGTTCGCTGCAGTAATCTCGTACATTTCAAAAGCGAAAGTGGTAGCCCCCCTTTCTGTTGTTATGGTACGGTAAACTTCATCAGACTGCTCAATGAAGATATTCGTAATATTATCATCTTCTTCCGTAAGAACTGCCGTGCCTATTTTTGTGGCCTTCAATTCTGTCCATGAGGTTGGGAGTCCAGTTGCTGGAACATCTGCAATCTCTATTTTCTTTAGTCCAAGACTTGATTTTGTCTTTGCCATTTTGTTCTTTTTTTATAAGTTCTTTGCCCTAACAGCTACACGGATATTCATACATGAGCTGCCTTTTTCTTCTATCAATATAGTTTGTTCGATATCAAGGTATATATCTTCTCCGGCATAACCTTCAACCACATTTATCACCTCTTTGGTCACGATGTTCAATCGTTTTAGGTCAGGAACTTCTGAATCTACAAGGCCATTCTGCCTTACACTAATATTTGGAATGTTCACATTGACATTTATCAATCCTTTTTGGAGTTGATCTAACGTTACGAACAGTGAATTGATGGTTACATCCTCTTTAGTGCTGTTGATAGGCCTACGAGGCTGTATTACACCTGAAATAATGTTCTTAACATTGCTTTTGTGCAATATTCTTGCTACAGCCTGGATTACATCTACATTAGTCCTCACCCTTATCTGCTATTCTTTAATAAATCAAAAAACATAGGCTCAAAGTTTGACATGACATTGAATCCATTCTTCTCTACATGAACAGCATAATTTTCTCCTGCCACACAAATCAAGGAAGGATCAATCAGTGTTGAGGCAACTTCATTGACCAGACTTTCCCCTTTAGCCATTCCTTCTTCTCCAATTCCGTCAAACTCCATGTAAATTACCCTTCCATTCTGAGCAATCCCAAATCCCATTGAAGTGACAAGGTTATGGGTCTGATTCTGAAACTGCTTATTAGCCTTTGCATATCTAATAAATTCTCTACCAGTATCTATCAAGTGGTTTAAACCAACTTCAATTACCTCATCTACCGCCTTACTCAAAGCTTTGTTGATAACCCCTTTGTTGATCTTTATAGAAAATTTTAAACCCATATCCTTGTATTCATTTGGTTTGAGAATGATTGAATAACTTCACCTTCCGCCTTCAGTACATCTCCTTCAAAAACCCTAACTTTTGTGCCATACGGCAATTTCTCAACTTCCTTTGATGCATGGATAAGGTATGAATAGACAACCATTTTTCCGTCCTGTCTTTTGACTTCAGCACCTTTTCCATTTGGAGATACACGACAGTCAAATTCGATCACTCTTTCTTCCCCGGAAACCATTTCTGCCAAATCAGGATCGTAAACACCCTCTCCGTCAATCAATGTTGCTATAAGTCTATGAGGCCTGAAATCCAACATCACCTACCATTTTCTTATCGAGTTGACCTTTGGCCTGTCATCCAACGCATCTAGGATGTCGTCACGACCATATTTCTTAGCCAAGTATAGAAGCTTTTTCATCATATCATCGCTGAATGTTACGCTTTTATCTCCTTCTGAAAGACTTTTGAAAGTACCCCAAATGGAGAAGAGAGTAAACATATAAGCAACCTCGATTGCATCATCGTGCAAGTTCGGCTGATAATCAGCTTGGGAATCGGAAATCTTAGCACGGAGTAAAGAGCGGTCTATTGAACCACCCGATACTTCCAAGCCTCCCAATTCTATTATAAAAGCTTCCTTAATTGTCATTATGCAGGTTCTGTATTAAGGATTACCACATTCTTGACCTGCTGATGTCCTGGAATACCGATAAATTCAGCCGCAGTGTATTCGGTCAACGGTCTACGTTGGAACCACTGCATGATCTGAACTCCTAAATATTCACCATATTGATAAACTGAAGGATTTCCTAATAACACCTCATTGTTGTAGGCACTATGAACCAAACCTAATTTACCAGCTGGCACAAATATAGCATTATCCTCTTCCCAAGAGTTTACAACTGACTTAACACCATCTTTCGCAATAGGTGTTACTGCTTCTACGATTTCAAATACAGGTAAACGTAATTTTTCAAAAACCTTATTAACCGACTCGAAAGTAGTCAAGAAGTCGACATTATCACCCGATTCCAGTCTCAAAAACTGTTTCAATGATGTCTTAACCTCATCATTTTCCAGAACTCTGTCAAACAATGTGTCGCTAACCAAAATTTTGGACAGCACCTTACCTTTGTTGCGGAAATCTTTGTTGATTTTCTTGATATCGGTAACGATTTTTGCAGTAGGATCACTCCATTTTTTGACTGCAACTTTTTTGTTTTCCGCAGGAACTCCCAAGTCCAAAGTGAATGCAACACCGTTTGGGTTGTTGTCATTGTTGATAATGATAGTTCCTGTTGAAACCGCCTGTAAAGCCATACCGTTCAAACGTCTCAACACCGAATTTCCAACCTTACTTGCTTTCTCATAGATCTTATCTAAGATTGCATTGAAAGCTACCTGATCGTTAACGTTTGCTAATGAACGCAATGTAATCAAATCACGGTATTCTTTTGCGGTCATATCGATGGCAATCGCAATTGTAGGCATTTCACCCTGTAATTTGCTGATCGCATCTTTACCCATCAAAGGAATTTCTGAACCATCATGGATAACTGCCGCCATTTCTTCAATCGTCTCTTCACCAAAGATTGTAGTGAAGTCCAACGACACTTGCTTTGGAGCGAATGAAAAGTAATTAGTAAACCATAAAGGACTTTCTAATTCAGCTTTTACTCTTTCCAATATTACGGATAATGGCACCCCTAGTTCTGCCAAAAACCCATCTAATTTCTCTACTTCTGCCATTTTCTATTAATAAGATTGTGAACGAATTACCCTAGGCATCTTTGCGCCTAAAACCGGTCCGATACCTGGAGTACGTCTTTCATAGACTGTGCAACTATTCAAAAGGGTAACCTCATTGTCTCCCTCATGGACACGGAACTCATGGTAATTCAAACCTAAATAATCCGTTGTTGCTTCTTCTACTACAACTGCGCCAACTGGCTGAGCGGTTCCTATTGTTGCATCTACGGTTACCAGATCGTAATCTGCATTGGTCTTATCGATTGAAGCGATTGTTTTTCCTCCAAACTTTCCACCAACAGCAAACAAGCTGCCTTTTGCGATTTTATATGCCACAGCAGTACCATTGGCCGCTTCAGTTACTCTCGCTGTTTTTACCAGCTTGGCTGAGCGAGTCAACTCATCAAATTGGATTACATAACCACGTCCGATAACATCACCGACAGCCACATTAGTCTTATCTAAAGTGAAACCGCCTTGAACGGAACGAGTAGCATCATCAATTTGAAAAACAGGAATAGATCCTGCATAATCTGTTTTTTGTGATCTCATTTTTTCTTTTTTAGTCCTTCTTTACGGGGTCTTTGCTATTAACCCATCCGTCAATTTTACCTTGTGTTTCTTTAGAAATCTTTCCAGTAGATGTTGAAGCACTAGCAGGTTTTCCGGTAGTGTTCCCGTTAGCTTCTTGGATGGAAATTGTTTTGTTGAATTCTACTAAGTCGTTTAAACTTGATTCAAATTCATCTTCATTTTTTGGCATCCATTTTTCAGAAAGTTTCTCATTCTTGATTCCCTTTTCTGAAACTGCTTTGTTCCATTTTTGAACTAATGTTTCCTGTTGTTTTTGGTTTTCTAATCTTTCCACTTTTTCAAGTAAAGATTTTGCCCACACAGGAGTTTCATCCCCTTTGATTTCTTCCTTTTTTTCAGGTTGCGCTGGATTGCCCCCTTTGTTTTCCGCCTTGGCTTTGGCTACTGCGTTGTTCACTCTTGAATCTGCATCGCCTTGAAAAGCTTTTAGCAATGGTTCGACCCCTAAAATACCGTTGTCGATCTGATCTTCTTCTGTTACAGTTGATGCAAGATATTCCGCAACCCCTGAAAATGCCTTATCACTGAACCCTAAGTTTGAGTACTTAGTTTTAAGTGCTGATAATAGTTTTTCTTTCATTTTTCCCCTTAATACACTTTTCACAGTGAGTAGTTGATTATGTTAAATATGTGATAAACACATAAACAAAAGTGCATATTTACCAAAGGTTGTTTAAGGAATTTTAATACTATTTACTTGATAATCTCAAATTATCAATTTAGTATTAGTCGCTTACTACTACAACGTAGTACATTTACAATTTACAAGTAACAGTTGATTTTGTTGATACTTCATTGCGGGTCGTGCAACGAAAATTAACGGCCGTTCTATTTCGGAGAAATGTATTAACTTCGAAAAAAAATAAATTATGAAATTGTATTGTGCTAAAATAATATTATTGCTTATGTTTTTTGGATGTCAGAGATCACAAGAAGAAAAAGCTCAGGAATTGATCAAAGAATTTATTGTTGAAAATGCGAATGACCCGGAAAGTTATGAACCAATAGAAATACTTAACATTAAATCATCAACTGGATTAAATGCGGTAGGTGATAAGGAAAAGCAATTTGAGGTTCTGCATAAATATAGAATTAACAATGGTTTTGGAGCTAAAATTTTAAATTCTGATGTTTTTATAATTGATTCATCATTCACTAAAGTGTTATATTTTGAAAGTTTGATTGAAAATATTGAAAGAAAAAAGAAAGCTCCATAAATACGCTTTAAAAAAAACTAATAGAAAAATCTTTCTTATCAAATAAATTCTATTTGTTGAAACATGAAAGGTAAATTTGTAAATTGTTATAAACAAATTAAATCAATATTTATGGAAACATTTGATCATATTCATTACGAAAAAACTGGAGCGGATTTTCCAGACCACAGATTGCAAAGACTTTTATGGACATTGTCTGTAACTTTATCTCCAATAGATATGAAAGCAATAATATCAATTATTGATCATAAAGGAGATCTTGAGGTCACGATGGATAATGTTATAATATCTTATTTAAACTCTGAAACTAACAAGGGACAGCAGAATTTTATTGAAAGAAAAATTAAGGAAGCCTGGGAAATGCTTGGCGAATATAATGTTGAGTTCAAATATCAAGATTTAGATATTTAGTTTTAATACATATTCCCTTCATAAATGGAGGGATTTTTTATATTACATCATGAAACAAACCATATCAACCCGTCTCACAGTCCCAACAGCATCTCTTTCCGAGGAAGGTGGCCATGCTTATTTACAGTCACTGATCAACACAGTTGCGGAAGATCTGAAGGAAGAGCATGGGTATACCAGCGTGGAGTACTTAGACCACAAGCTAGAGGAAGGTTACTTGGACACGGCTGATGCTGATCATTTGAGTTTTGTGGTTAGTTATGAGGTGGAGCTTCGTTAATATTTATTTACAGTCATTAATCCATTCCGGAAAATAAACAATACCTTTCATACATGAAAAGCATTATAACTTATACCATTTCAGTTGAAAAGGATGCATACGGACATGGTGAAGATTCCACCAACATCAAGTCATTGATCAGAAACTTACAGGAGGATCTTAGAAATGAACATTCCTACCACTATATAGAATACCTTGATCACCGAATCGAAGATTATTCTTTCCATCCGGAATATAACCATTATATATACTCGATTTACTTCAAAGTGGAATGATATGCTCTGCCAACAAAATTGCTTAATTGAATGTTATAGGTATATGAGCGAGATAATTACAGCAAAAATAACGATCCCCAGTAGCATATTTTTAGCGAAAGGTGGGTTGAGTTATCTGCAGCGTCAGATAGATGTAATAGCAGAGGATCTGAAAGAAGTTCATGGATATAAGGCTATTGAGTACTTAGATCACCAGTTGGAAAATGGACATGGTGAGGTTACGGATAATGAGAGTTTTTATTTTGTCATTTCTTATGAAGTGGACTTGGGATAGCATAGCATTAGACGATATTAATTAAATAAATAAAATTACCAACCATTCACAATATTTATATATTTGCATAAACCTTCTCAGGTAAATAATCTGTTAAACATTTCCTTACATCTCCCAGGTGTAGGGATTTTTTGATCCTAATATTTTAATTAAACTATTCGTCTTTCGAACGTATTTTTGTTATTTTGCATTGTGGAAGAGCAAGGATATATAGAAATAAGGATTGAGAATTTTCAAAAAAATCTTGATCCAAAAGATATTGATATTACTGATATAAAATCAATTATCAGTGATATTGAGACTTTTTTGTATCCAACCAAAGAAGATAAGCGTACCAGGCCACATGTTTCTTATGATATTGAAAAAGGATCAGCAAAACATAAATTCTTTTTGCCTATTTCAGCTGTCATTTTATTTAACGGCTTAACATCCGAAATAAATAAAAGAGATTCTATTGATTTTCTTGATTATAAACGCCAAGAAATTATTGATAAATTTCAACGAACAGCTATTAAAAATGGATTAACTATTGAATTTAATTCATCTATAAATCAAAATCCTACTCTTATAATTGATAATAAAACAGATTTTCAATTATTCATTCCTAAATTTTTTGAGAGTGAATTTTATCTATATGGCGAGATCTATCAAGAGGGAGGCAAAAAACCTAATATCCATATAACAACCAGTGAATATGGAAATTTAGCTATTTCTGCCACTAAACAGCAAATAGTTGACGGGGAGAAGAAGGCTTACAAACCTTATGGTGTAAAGGTTCGTGGAAAGAAGAGTTTAGAGGATGGTAAAATATATGACTTAAATTTAATTGAGTTTGTAGCTTATCAGCCAGTCTTTGACCAAACTTTATTAGAAAGGGCAATTAAGAACGCATCTAAAAATCTTCAAAAAATTAAAAACCTTGATAAATGGATCGAGAATTTAAAAACAGATGGAATTTAGGCAATGATAAATAATATAAAATCCATTTTGTTAGACAATTCATTTGTTACACGTCTCCTTAAAAGGGATGATGAATATCACGATAATGTAGTTAAATATTATGAATATTTCTTAAATAAAGGGATTGTAATGTATTTATCCTCAATTGTTGTAAGTGAATATTCTGTTGCTGATGACCCAGACAACCTATTATCATTAAAAACATTCAGATTATTAGAATTTGATTATAATGATGCAAAAATATCTGGAGAATTTTATAGCTATTTAAAGGGTGATAACACTCTTAGAGATACGATTGAAAGAAAAGTTATAATTAACGATTTAAAGATTTTTGCTCAAATTCAATCAAGAGGAATTGACGCTTTTATTTCCAAAGACGCAAAGGCTTATAATAAAATGTATAAACCGCTTCAAAACAATGGTATGTTAAGCTTTAATTACTTTGACTTATCTGTATCACTTAACCAACTTATTGGAACTCTTTTTTAATAAAGTATAATGGACTGCAATCCATCCCCTCCATCCCGAGGGGTTTTTGGTTCCCTTCGCTTTTAGGTATTTTAATAACAAAAAAACCACCCCTAAGGATGGTTTAAAAGAAATAGAATTATTGAATAGATATTCTTTATTCAGCTTTACTATTCAAGTTGGTATCAGCAATTGATGTCAGTTTTTCATCACAAGCTTTTTCTTCCTTAAGGGTAGATAACAATAATTTTAACGCTTCCTTATGACCTAATACTTTTGCAAACGCTGCTAAAGTTCCATAGGTGGCAATCTCATAATGTTCTACCTTTTGAGAAGCGGAAATGATTCCCGCATCTCTAACAGATCCAACTTCGGTTTCTTCCATTATTCCCTCGCCTTCTTCTAACAATCCAGCCATTGCATCACATTTTTCCGCTTCTGCTTTAACTTTAATTGATTTAAAAACTTCCTCCAATCTGGATACATGTTCTTTTGTTTCTTCTAAATGCGATTGGATGGCAGATTTCAGTTCTTTTGAAGTAGCATTCTTTTCCATCTTAGGAAGTGCTTTAACTAAGGCTTTTTCCGCCCAATAAATATCCTTCAATCCATCTTCAAATAATGCTTGAAGATCTTTTGCTGCATCTGATTTTGCTTTTACTTTTGATCCTTGTGATGATGATTTCTTTTCAGTAGCCATAGTGTTTAAAATTTATTTGTTTTGTATTTTAAACAAACTACAGGCAAAGAAGTTTGATTTTTTTTCTGTAAAGTTCATCCAATCCTACGCAACCTCGGCAATCCAGGACCACGTTGTTCGTCAATATGCTTGCGGTCCTTGCAAGGCTGAGGATCGTCTTTGTCTGTGCAGGCCTGCGCTGTCACGAGGATGGCGAGAAGGGCGAGTGTTAGTAAACGTTTCATGCCGTGCCGGTATTAAAAATTATTAGGTGTTGGTGTATCGTCTCCGAACAAGAGGAATAGTGCTAATGCTATTACTGCTGTTATTGATGCGAATTCCATTGTTATTCCACCTCCTTCCAAACCACACTAACCACAATAAGCGGAAGCGTGATGATAAATCCAGTTGATCCGTAACTAAATCCAATGATTGGCGCATGGAAATATCCATCTTTGCTAATTTTCCAAAAGGCGCGCTTTACTTTTAGTTTCATATTGTTCTGTGCTATTGTTTAAAAAATCCCCCTGACTGTCCTATCTCGGGGGATCTAACCAAACCAAATGCCCACGTGGGGCGTATATCTTTCCAAAGCAGGAATAAAGAACGATTTGAAACCAATCCTGCTTGGGGTTGTATGTGGAGAAGAGAAGGACTCGAACCTTCACGTACTACCTTATCGTACAGCCGACTGGCGAACCGCCTGCCGACCTGCGTCTACCATTCCGCCATCTCTCCAAATTGCACGTCTTTCCGTGCTGTCATCGTTGAGGCGGCGGGTTCTGACCCCACGTCAAAGGACGATTCCTTTATAAACTACGGCATTAAGAGCAACCAAAATACTTTCGCTTCCGTGATATACTTCGTGCGCACTCCATATACCCAAATGCAACCAACAGCCACACCTCAATATTTTTAAAAGCAAGGACAGGGTTTGATACCTGCATGATAGTAATCGTCCAGCCTAAGTCTATTTTCTCTATCTATGAACTGACCTCATTAAAGGCGTGCTTTAGCGTCTCTATTCCGCCACCTTGCTTTATATCTTCAAAGAACTTGCCTAGTATATAGGCTTTTCGGGTTTTACAATGGGTTACTGTCTGAATTGATCATAATCCTCTTTGGACATCTCAAGAATATTTATAATGACAGCATTCCCAAAGCCTTGTTCTTTAGTTAAAAAATTCAAGACATCTTTATTGTTAGGAAACTGACCTGTCCAAAATGAGTTTCCGAAACCTTTTTCATGTACATAGGAAATGAGAAAATACCTTCTATTTTCTATCAGTTTTGAATCTTCGTTTCGTTCTTGCTTTGCGGTGTTTGGCATGGTTAGTCCTCCTTTAGTTTAATCCAACCGTCTGATAATTGATCTTCAACAGATTTATCCAACCATTTAAGCGCATACCCTTTTGAGCGTAAATAATCACAAGCTTCTGAAATTCTTTCAGCATCATACTGAAACCAATTTCGGTTATCATCTCTTGAAAAAATTTCAAAAGGATCTGGAACAAAAAACAGAGTGTTTAAAAAATGCGGTTCGTCATTATACCTATCATACATTTCTATTTCACCGTTCTTTTTCCTTTCGATAATTAGTCCTTTGCCATCGTGGAAAGTCATAATCTTAGCAACCTCAATAGCATCCTCATCACTTATTGAGGATAGAGGTTTTAATATTAAATACTGTTTATCGACATACTTAGGGAACTCTGACCATGTATCAGGCATGTATTCGCCATAGTGGTCGCTTCCTGTGAATTCCAATCCCCAATAAAGAGCGAAAAACTTCGCTTTATTTTCTAGTGTGTTTTCCATCTCTCTTCTATTTAAATAGTGGTTGCTCTTGTGAGTTCATCAAGCATATTCAATACAGCTACAATTTCTTTAGACCGATTATCCAATACCTCTAAATGTTCTTGAAAATCATTATTGCAAGGGCTTAGCTCTATTCCTGCGAGCAGAATTTCTCTTTCTTTTTGAATGCCTCCTAGATTCATTGTGAGAATTGTTTTAACGTATTCCATCTTAAGCTATCTTATCAATAAAACCTTTTGCCCCATTTATCCCCGCATACATTCCGATGCAAACTCCGTCTTTTACTACATCAAAGCATACTGATTTAATACGCTCGTAAATCAAATGATCCTTATATTCGATTGGACTTGCCTCTGTAGTAATAAATTCTTTGCTATCGTGGCTCATTGAGTCGTGAAAGCTGTTTCTGTATTGCGCCATAACTGTGTGTGTTTGATAACTCCATCCCCCTTTCGCAGGGTTAGCTTCTCGCTGGTGGGGGAGTGATTATCTTAATGAAGCCATTTTAGATTTTGAACTGTTGTTAACCTCTTTGTTTAACTTGATTGTACTTTCCTTTGCAAGTCCTACATTAATAGCATTGTCAAAAGGTTTATACTCCTTAAATCCGCAGGAACTCAATATGAGTGCCGAAATGAATAGAATGATTAGTGATTTCATGATCTTAAGTTTAAAATAACTTCCTCTTTTTTGATGTATCAAAGTTAAACAATGTTAAACAATAAAACAAATCAAAGTTTAACTTTTTTTCAAATTATTTTAAGATCTATTTTTCTATATTAGCAGACACAAAACCAAAACAATGAAATTTTTAACCACAGTAGCATATTTAATGCTCCCATTTTTATTTTTATCATGTTCTGAAGAAGAAAAAAAAGTTCAATGCACAGATGAAAATGTATTATCCTTAGTCAAACAGATCGTACAACATGAAATAACCAAACAGTATTCAATTATTTGGTTTGAAAATCTAATGGGGGAGGGGTGTTATGCGGAAGGTAGTGCTTTTCCTTGCATTGACGAAATACCACTATTTAAGCGGAAAGATTTCTATAATGAATATATATATAGTAATCACATATCAAAAGGTAAAGATTCAGAGTTTTACAATAAGGTATTTGATGTGTTAAACAATTCAATTGAAATTAATAGGATAATTACCGTTAAAAAAAGTGGTGAAGAAAATATTTGTGAATGTGATGCTAAAGTAAATATTAATTTTTCTGATCCAGAAGTTGAATTAATCATTCCTTTTCAAACCGAGTTCTTAGAAATTGTTGAGAAGAATATCACTTTTAAAGCATACCTTACTGATGATAATAAATCTAATAGGGTAACAATGCAATACAACCCAAATTTTGAAACCTTGTATTCTTTTTACCCTACAACAAATGATGTATACTATCAAATTGAAAAAAATTTCGGGAATAAATAAGATTAAAAAAGCCGTCTGAACTTAATCAAACGGCTTTCTACCAAACAAAATAAATTATCAAAACTTCACCATTCCCACTTTTATAAAAGTATGTAAAAAATGTGAATATCACATAATTTATTCAGTATTTTTATTGCTTTGCTTCCAAATCCATTTCTTCCATTTCCCTTTCGGCATCCTGAACAAGGGTAGATTTACTTACCATCGTCTTTTTACTGATCATTCCACCATTATAAGCTGATAGCAATAAGTTATTATACTCAACATCGTTAACAGGCATATAAGGTTTAAATATAGGGTAAAGGCTCAATGTATGATTTGCAAAATGTCCTTTAGCCAATGAAACTACCATCTTGATTAACAAATTCAATCTCCGTTGGATAAGCATTCCGAAAGCTTCCTGTTGATCAGTTGCCTTTATCTGTGCATCCATGAACAAAAGTTTAAGTGCAATACCACTTGTATTGCCCAAAATGTTCTTCATGCTGTCGAACGAGATATTAGGAGTATGAGTACCGGCATTGATTTCCTGCTCGAGCATATCAAATTCCATCTTGATAGATTGAGGTGCGCTATCCCATGTCAGGTATTTGACCTGTCCGCCATTAGTTACCTGGAATGTTTTCCCGATCTCACCTTTGCTCGGAAGATTGTCAACCGTTCCTTCAGCTACCAAAGCAGGATCTCCAAAATAATCATTCGTATCTGCAAAGTCTGATAGCCTGTTTTCCTTTCTATCGATCAATGGCTGAACATCCGCCCATTCAGGTGCATCTTGGGAATAATAGATAACAGGGATTGCGCCAAATGGATTGTCGATTGTCTTGCTTGTCCATTCCTGCTCATTTTTCTCACCGTAGATGATCTTTGTTTCGGTATAGATATCAAAGTGTTCAATCTTCTTTCCATCTTCTCCAGTAACGTCATATCCACGCCCAAAGGCTACGAGGTCATCGTATTCGTCAAAGATAGGGTAGAGCTTATCACCTTTGCTTTCTGCCAACACTTTAACACCAAGCTTCTTTTTTGATTCAGAAATTATTGTACCTTTCCAATAATCGGCATTCTCGAAGTCATACCAAAGTTCTGCACAATGGGTTTCCGACTTCATGAGCTTTGCAACCTCTTTGCTACGGTAATCAAGCTTATTATCTTTCCAAACCTTTCTTACAAGTTGCTCAAGCTTATTGTCAATTTCACTTTCTGCATCTGATTCAATGTTGATACGCTCACCTACCAAGAATGTTGAAGCAATGAGAACGATTCTCTTTTGAATAGGAATAGGTAGCCGGTTAACCTTAACAATGGCATGGTCAACAGTCCTACGAATAGTATTGTTTACGGCATCATGGATTTCCTCACCATCTTCAGATAATATTTTGTCAGGTCTCTTGGATGGATCATTTACATCGTGCTGATATGGATTGTACTGTTTTAGGATATCCTCGACGGTCATTTCAGTTTTCCCAACCTTAATGATCCGTTTCTTGGTCATCTTATTCTTGATTTCCTTAAAATTATCGCTTGATCCTACTGCGTTTATTTCCTCTCTTGTCATCCTTCACTATTTCGGGTTGTTCAACTTTGATTTCTTTGGTTTCTCCATTGAGGATGCTCTTACATTCCTTACAGGTAACCAATTTGTTTACATAAGTGTAGGTCAATCCGCCTACTTCCTCAGTCTTACAGGGTATTCCTGCGTAATGTATCGCTTTCATAGCCGTTTAATTAATTTAATATAAAATCCATCATTCATGCTGAAAATGGTATCAAACCAAACAAAGAAATCAATCAATTTTTCATTAATCCAGTTTGTGCCTTTTACTCCATTGTTATCTTCGTTGAAGTAGCAGCGGACTCCATATATTTCTGCTAAATGTGTATAATCTTCCATAACTAAATAATTATTGTATCCTCAACAATGATATCCGATAACTCATCAATCCCACGTTCCGCAATTATGTCTTGGACTTTTCCAAGGATAACATCCTGTTTTCTGCCTAAGATTGTTATGTCTTTTTTCATAATCTTATTTATTTAGCAAGTGAACAATAAAACCAATGAACAGAATAGCACTTACAAAGACAATTGCCATTCCTGTGGTGTATAAACTCCTTCTTTTCTTTTCCCAATCGATATAATCCTTGTTGATATGGTCAAATACTTCTTTATTGAAGTTTCGCATCTTAATGCTCCTGTATCTACGTTTTTTCATGGTATCAAATATTTATAACCTTTACGTTTAAGAATTTTAATTTTATTAGGCTTCAATTCTTTAAAATTGATTTGTGGATTTGTGACTTCACTTTCCTTTTGCCAATTCAGTCTTTCGCCTTTACTCTTTTTCATGATTCCTAAATAGATACCTATACCACTTTTTCCGATAATAAGATTTAAACTTTCCTCGCTTAAACCATTCCTTAGCCCTTGGATGTTCTTCATAATATAGAGCAAATTGTTCTGTCCTAGGTCTCATATTACCTCCTTACTGATCTTCTACCGCCCATCCGTAAACGTTGGAGTGATTTAGCTGTTCTGTCTTTGACTTCTTGGCTCATTTCCTGACCTTTTTCCATGAAGAAAACGTATCGTGTGGCATCCATACCGTGATTATCCCTATCAACTGGTTCATTGAGCCATTTGCCGTTCTTGTCCTGTCTCCAAGTGTAATTCCTAAACTCCTTGATGAATCTCTCTGATCGTTCCGTTACCCAAATCTTATGACGTTTCATAATATCGATACCGAGATTTACAGAACCAGGAGGTTTATCAGCCGGATGGATGTCTACCCCCATCAAATGGATTTCATCGATACTCTTTTGTTCCGCTCGATCCGCCCATCCCTTGGTTCTTGAAAGACCTTCTTGAATGATAGTCCTTCCAATATCAGGGTTGAGCATTCCCGTTTTATAGACGATTTCATCTATGTAAACATTCTGTGTGTCATTACCCCAATAGATATCCGAAATTGCAGTTACATCATTCGTATAACCAAAGTCAAGTCCGTACCTATGCACCTTTTTAGCGTATTCTGGAACTTCTTTAACGATATCCCAATGAATACCCTTTTCGAAAATAACACCTTCCAGACTTGCTTTCTGTCCTAAACCATAGATTTTCCACTTTCTTTCGTCTGCAGTGCCATTAGCATAGTTTTCCTCCGTTGGTTCATAGGATAAGATTTGCGCCTTGGCATTGGGAGAAATAAACTTGTTCTTCCTGAATGTCGAATGGCTGTACCAAGATTGAGGTCGTTTTAAAATCCTGTCGTATATCCAATGTTCTTCTTCACTTGGGTTATAATCAAGGATAGCAAAACCGCTGCACCTCTGCATAAGTTGGGTGTAGTCATCATATCCAGCTTCTATTGCCTCATTAATCCAAAACAGATCCGAAGCAAAGCCATGGACTTTTTGCGGATCATCTAATCCCATGAACCAAAATTCCGTATCAAAGAGCTTTATGATTTTTTTAGTCTTATTGTGGTGCTTTGGGTTGTAAATCCCATAAGCCGTTAAGACATTGATAAAATCATATAAAACAGTTGCTTCAATCCAAGTGCCTTTCAAACGGCATATAGCGACACGTCTTGTCCTTCCCCTGTTTAGTGTGGCATACTTAATGAGAAATTGTATAATGCTATGTGTTTTAGAACTCCTTGAACTTCCCTCTAAAACGAAAACATTATACTTCTTTTCATTATATGCCTGTATCAGTTCATCATGAACCTGTGTCGTTACCGCTATCGGCATCTATTTCACTTCCTCCCAACTGTGCCTTAATCAATCCATCCAATTGATCTTTTTCCAAATCATCAGCAGATACAAAAACCAATGGATTGGCATTAACATCTTTTCCGTTAGTAGTAACGTCAAGCCTTTTGCCTTCCATTACCGATGCTCTCCATTCTTCATCATGGTTGAATAACCAAGTAGATAGAACCTGGGGATTAGGAGCAAGTTCCGTTTCTTCTTCATACATAACTTCCTCACCGCCCATTTCGCTTTTTCTCTTAGAGACCCTTTTAGTTTTCAATCCTCCCAAGCCAACGGCAAGCAATCTTTGACGAACAATGTTGTTGATCTTTGCACGTCCACGCGCTAACGCTTCGCCAATTTGTGGATGGTTGACTGTCTTATGCTCACTGAATGTTGCTGGATGCAAATCCAATTCGTAAGCAATTTCTTTATCGGTATATCCTTTTTTGGCATACTCCTCAACCTTTTTTAAAAAGGCTTCGCTTTCATACTCATGTTGTGGTTTAGCCATATCTATAATATTACTCTATTCTTAACTATGGACAACACTCTGTTATAATCTTGGTAGTTCTTTTCCCATTCATATAAAAGGATGTAGTTTGAAAACCGCTTGCCAAATAAGTTAAACTCGTCTTTCACAAAATGGAAAACCTCTTTGTTTTCGACTGAATCTAAAAACCTTTTAAATGATTTTACACTTCCAAGGACTGCTATTTTCTTATCCATTATTTCTAATTAATAATCAACTGAGGTAAGTTATCTTCCTCAATCATTCTCTTTACTTTATCGTATGGTACTGTTGCTGTAACACAATCGCCATTGAAATAGATGTTAGTGTACTCTTTGCCATCTACTATAACAGGGGCAATTGCATTTATATGAAAGAAAGTGTGAAGTACTGTGTTTGAATGATCGGTTTTCTTCTCTAAAGGCAATCCCATGTTTTCCCTTTCACATTCTTCTTCGCTAAGCCATAATATTGGTAATTCTATCATAGTGCTTTTAATCTATTCTTTCTATTCGTTCATTGAAGTCATCACCATCTATGATAGTTAGACTTTCTTCCAGGTCAAACCTTTGCATGAACTTTATTTTGCTTTCGTTGTCATTGAAGGATAGCATTACATAGTTGTCGCCTTCATCTGAATTATTGATGCCATCTTCTTTTGGTTCGGAAGATCCGCTACTGTCTAATGGTTCAGGCTCTCCAAAATCAACATCAAGGTTTAAATCTTCAAGTCCGGCAAACTTTAAATCTATGTCGGGCAGAATGTCATCCAATAGGTCCTGGTCAAACTCCCCTTGAGCATTTTTGTTGTTTAGGAAAATGTTCTGCTCTATTTCTTCCTTAGATGATAGCTGAACTTTCTCTACTCTTAAAACGTAGTCATTCTTTTGTTTTTCTGCATCGTATTTATGGAGTTCATCCAGAATGTTAAGTTTCTGATGACCGCCAACAAGATTATGTGTAAGCTCGTTCCATACAATACCTCCCATTACTCCAAGACGTTTGATGTTGTCCTTTAGGAGCTTTCGGGATTTGTCCGAAATTTTACGAGGGTTGTAATTGGCAGGCATTATTTCAGACCTGTTTATTTCAACCACTTGTGAACTTATGTATTTGCTTACTTCCATTTATGCATAAAATGTGAAAAACACATATTATTTAATAAAAATTAAGAGTTGAAAAGTGTTACCTAATCAACTCAAAGATACCTTACTTATGGTTGGTTAATTAGTGATTTTAAGCTTAATTAATTGATAATTCCTTTAAATCAATTTTAGTTTTTAAATAAATTGAATAGATAAAAACTTATTTTATATTTTTAAGCATTAAAAAATTAACGATTCAATTTTAGCGCATCTATATTCATTCTTATCCATGTCGAAGTAAGTGAATACTGTGGGACTTGATCCAGCACCTTTGGTCTGAGGTACGATTGATTTTTGCAATGTACCTACTGCTTCACGGATCGAGCCATCTACTTTTTTGAATTTGAAAGCAACAACTGATTTTGTCATTCTTGATTTTAACTTGATAACTTTCCAAGCATATTTTAAAGCTTCAGAAAAATTTTCGAAAATTGCTTTTACTTTGTGAGCGATTGTGAATAATAAAGTTTTCATGTTCTGTGATGTTTTGGTTCAAAAATGAGTTTATCTTCTATTTGTTAAACAAAGTTAAACAAAACTAAACAATTATCCAAATTTAATTGTCAAAAATGTTTAACACATATTTTTTATTCACATCAATTAATTGAAAAATATAATAAACGGTAGAGTTTTGTGTGGTATAGGAGTGGAAAAATCAATTGATATGTATAAATTATTGATATTTAAATAGTTAATACGTAATGTAAAAGTCTCTATTCGACCCTTTTTTATTCCCAACCATCCCTCATCCCCAGCAAGTAGCTCTCCTGTCTAAATTCTAAATACTTTATACTAAATACTAGTACTTCTTACTAAATACTAAATACTAAATACTAATTTTACATCATGTCTAAAATAATAGTTGCGATTACAGGTGCCTCAGGTTCCATTTATGCCAAAATATTGTTGGATAAACTTACCCTTCTGAAAGATCAGGTGGAAGAGGTTGGTGTGGTAATGTCGGATAATGCCAAGGATGTCTGGAAATTTGAACTGGGAGATGAGAGTTACAATGATTATTCCTTCAAATTCTACCAGAAGAATGATTTCATGGCGCCATTTGCATCAGGATCCGCTAAATTTGAGACCATGATCGTAGCTCCCTGCTCCATGGGGACCTTGGCTAGGATTGCGCAAGGAACTTCGTCAGACCTTACCACCAGAGCGGCTGATGTTATCCTGAAAGAACGTAGAAAACTGATCTTGATCACTCGGGAAACGCCATTAAGTTTGATCCACATCAATAATATGCAGGCAGTAACCCAGGCAGGAGGAATCGTTTGTCCAGCATCGCCGTCTTTTTACAGCAGACCCGCAACTTTTGAGGAATTGGCAGCTACGGTAATAGACCGCGTCCTTGATATGGCCGGTTTTGATCTGCAGACCTACCGCTGGGGTAAATAGAAAAACCATAATTTTATCCTCGTAATCCAAAGGATTTTGTATTTTTGTTTTTTAATGAAACAGCTGTATCTATCTTTATTAGCATTCGTTATATCCAACAAAAATTACGATCACTATATTTTTGATTTTCAATATATTTCATGGGAACAATATTAATTACTTCTGCAACATTGGTTTCGGCAGGCCATCCGCTACACCTAACATCTGTTGATGTATTGGTTAAAAATGGAAAAATTGAGAAAATTGGCAAGTCTGTAAAGGCGGAAGGGAAGGTTCAGGAGATCAACGGGAAGGGAAGTTTTCTTTCTGTCGGTTTTTTCGATCTGAATGTAAACTTTGGCGAACCGGGTTATGAAACCAAGGAAGATATCCAAACAGGTACTGCTGCGGCAGCATCTGGTGGCTTTACCGGTGTAGCTGTACACCCGAATACCAATCCACCGATCCATTCCCGTTCAGAAGTGTCCCTGATCGTCAATACGGCAAAGGGTAACCTCGTTGATGTTTTTCCCGTTGGAGCAGTGAGCAAAAAAAGGGAAGGAAATGAATTGGCCGAACTGTTCGATATGAAGATCAATGGTGCCGTAGCCTTCAGCGATGGTAACCGCAGTGTACAGCAGGCAGGATTGATGGGAAGAGCGTTATTATATGCCAAAGGTTTCCAAGGATTGATCATGACCTTTCCGCAGGATGAATCCATTGCTGCTGGAAATAAAATGAACGAAGGGGAGGTGAGTACCTACCTGGGCATGAAAGGTATCCCTAACTTGGCAGAGTCTATCATGGTTTCCCGTGATCTATTCTTGGCCGAATACAATGAATCACCGATCCACTTCAGTACGATTTCTACCGAAGAATCGGTAGATCTGATCAAAAAAGCAAAAGCAAAAGGAATCCAGGTTACCTGTGATGTGGCTGCGCATAACTTGGTTTTTACCGATGAAGATGTCAAATCTTTTGATAGCCACTATAAAGTGAGCCCACCATTACGCACCAAGCGTGATGTAAAAGCCTTGATCAAAGGTCTAAAAGATGGTGTGATTGATGCGGTGGTTTCGCAACATACCCCACACGAAATTGAATTCAAAGAAGTAGAATTCCAGATTGCAAAAGATGGCATCATCGCATCGCAAACTGTTCTTCCATTACTGATTAAAGCCGGCTTCAACCCAGAATCGATTGTAGAAAAATTGGCAGAAAATCCGCGTAAGGTATTGAATCTTCCAGTTCCACAGCTCGTAGAGGGTGAGGATGCTAACTTGGTTTTATTCAGTATGGATAAAAAATGGACTTTAGATAATAACAGCAATAAGTCCAAATCGACTAATTCACCATTATTTGGTAAGGAATTGACAGGCCAGGTCTTGGCAACGATCAATAACAACCAGGTAATCATAAACTAAACAATATGGAAGCGAAAGTAAAAAAAGCATTTGAGGCAAGTTTTAATGCCTATGCGAACTCTGAAAATATCGATGCGTCTGTGGTAAAGACAGCGTTGGAAAATGTATTCAATGCCGAAAAACCATTTATGGATAAGGTGGCAGATATGGATGCGGTTTTTGATGACCATCAGCAATTTGAAGAATTGCGTGAATACACGTTTGATCTTCTCATGATCAATTTCTTCGCAGAAGATGTATTGAAACTGGAAGAGGATTACCTGGAGTCGGAAGAATGGGAAGCCATCGAAGACGAGACCATTGAAAGGGGTTCGGAGATGCTGAACATCCTCTTATACCTAAAAGAATGTGCAGATGATGAGATCGAACCATCTTTGGATGATTTCCTGAAAGAGTTCCTATTGGTGGAAGAAGATGAATTCCAAGATGAATACGAAATTTATGAAAATGTGATTGCCAATCAGTTGTTAGTTGAGAGCTCTTATGAGCAGATCGCTAAGGTTGCCGATAGCCAGTCGAAAGATGAGGAGATTTATGAGCTGTTTTATCCTTTGGTTTCTTTCTTTTACGAGCAAAATCCAAATGAAGGACAATTGGGAGATTTTTCTAAGTATGCGGCAAATAAATCATTATCTTTAGCCTTATATCAATTAATGATCAACTTTAACAAATAAATTATGGAATTGACAACTAACGAAAATCCGTTATTGAAGAAGAAAGCAATTACCTATGGGATTATCCTTGGGGTGGTTTCGGTGGTATTGGCTATAGCTTCTATGTATATTACCATTAATGGAACCACACTAATGAGTTCGGCTATACAGGCAGGAGCGGTTAACTATATCCCTTTCTTGATTTTGGTAGCGGTTTTTTCAAAATCCCTTCGTACGGCAAATGGTGGTTACTGGAGCTTTTCTGTAGCCCTTAAAAATATCTTCATCATGTTGGCAGTTACCGCACTGATCGGTACCTTGGCAACCATGATCATGAACTGGACCATGCCTCAGTTGCAGGAACAGGTATTGGATAAAACCCGCAATATGACCATCGAGTATTACGAGTCCATCAATGCTTCTGATGAAGCAATCGATACCATCGTAGCGGAATTGGATAAACAACGCGATGCCTTAGGCTCATTGTCCATCGGACAGAATGTCTTGGGTCTGTTCATTTATTTCTTGGTTTATTTTGTGTTGGCCCTGATCTTTGCTGCCATCTTCAAAAAAGAAAAACCAATGTTCAAGGAACAGGTAGCAACAGATTCTGCACATCCTTGGCAAAATAATCCCGAAGCTTAATAATCCTATTACCTCAATATTTTTTGATTAAAGGTATCATCTAAAAATGATACCTTTGTCATTATTACTTATGGATATATCAGTAGTCATACCTTTATACAACGAGGAAGAGTCTCTTCCGGAGCTTTGCGCTTGGATCAAGCGTGTTATGGATGAGCATCAGTTCTCTTACGAGATCATCATGGTTGATGATGGGAGTAAGGATAAGTCCTGGCAGGTCATTCAATCGCTGAAAGCGGAGAATGAGCATGTTACAGGCGTTCGGTTCCGTCGTAATTACGGGAAATCGGCCGCATTGAATGTTGGTTTTGCCGCAGCACAGGGTGATGTGGTCATTACCATGGATGCCGATCTTCAGGATAGCCCTGATGAGATCCCGGAATTGTACGATCGTATCAAGAACCAAGGTGCTGACCTGGTTTCTGGATGGAAGAAAAAACGTTATGATCCATTGACCAAGACCATTCCAACCAAGCTGTTCAACTCCGTTACCCGCAGCATGTCGGGTATCGATAATCTGCACGACTTCAACTGTGGGCTGAAAGCCTATAAAAAAGATGTGGTAAAGAGCATCGAGGTATATGGCGAGATGCACCGTTATATCCCCGTATTGGCGAAATGGGCAGGATTCAGTAATATCCAGGAGCAGGTAGTTCAGCATTTTCCACGTAAATATGGGACGACCAAATTCGGTCCGGGCAGGTTTGTAAAAGGATTCCTGGATCTGATGTCGATCTTCTTTGTTGGTAAATTTGCCAAAAGACCGATGCACTTTTTTGGACCGCTGGGCGTGATCAGTTTCCTGATCGGGATTTTTATCACCATTTACCTCATCATCGAGAAATTGATGAGCATTGCCAATGGTACAGCCTACCGGAATGTGACGGATCAACCTTTGTTCTACCTATCGTTGGTAGCCATTTTGATCGGTTCACAATTGTTCCTAACAGGTTTCATTGCCGAGCTGGTATCCCGTAACGGTACAGACCGAAATAAATATCATATCGACCAGGTAATCTAAGATGTTCTTTTCAATCATTATTCCTTTATACAACCGACCGGTAGAGATCAAGGAATTGTTGCAATCCCTTTTGGATCAACAATACCAGGATTTCGAAGTGATCATTGTGGAGGATGGATCCAGGAACAAGGCCGATCATATCATCGATCAATTCAAGGATCGATTGGATGTCCATTATTTCTTTAAGGAAAATGAAGGTCAGGGATTCGCTAGGAACTATGGTTTTGAACGGGCGAAAGGCGATTATTTCATCGTCTTTGATTCCGATATCATTGTACCTTCCGATTACCTGCTAAAAGTTAAGGCAGGGATTGAAAAGGATGGACTCGATGCCTTCGGAGGACCGGATGCTGCGCATCCATCGTTCACTGCTATCCAGAAAGCCATCAGCTATTCCATGACCAGCCCCTTTACCACTGGAGGAATCCGCGGTAATAAAAAACATGTGGGCCAATTCCATCCGCGAAGTTTCAACCTTGGTATTTCCAGAAGAGTATGGGAACAAACAGGTGGTTTTAAACTTTCTCGCAGGTCGGAGGATATTGAATTCAGTATCCGGATGATCAATTCCGGGTTTAAGGTTGGATTGATTCCTGATGCCTTTGTTTACCATAAAAGAAGGACCAGCTTCGCACAATTTTATAAACAGACCCATAGTTTTGGAAAGGGGAGGATAGACATCTATAAGATGTATCCTGCCGAACTGAAACCCGTGCATGCCCTACCATCCGTTTTTGTTTTGGGACTGGTCGTGTTGTTCATGATCAATGTCATCAATTTATTAACGATGAATGGGATATATATCCTGAGTTTGTTAGGAACTCTTGGTAATTGTTTGTTATTATTGTATACAATAATGCTGTTCTTGCATGCCTTGATAACCTGCAGGAGCTTGAAAGTAGCCGTTCTTGCGGTGGTTGCGGCCTTTACGCAATTGATCGCTTATGGCTCCGGCTTTATCAGTCAGTATAGTAAACAGCTATTGTATCCAGAAAAGAAGAATTCATGATAGCGCTTACACAAAGTAGTTTAGATAAATTAGAAATTTTGTTCAAAGAGCAGGGGTATCGATTGCGATTTGAGAAAGGTTCTTTCCGAACCGGTGCTTGTATGCTTCAAAATTCAAAGGTCATTGTGGTGAATAAATTCTCCAGTGTGGATATGAAGGTGCAATCCCTACTTCAGCTATTGCAGACTATCCCCATTGAAGAGAGCTTGTTAAGTGATAAGTTGAAGCCATTCTTTCAACAGATTAAAAAAACAAAACTTACGGTTTGAGAATAACATTTTTAGGTACAGGTACATCACAGGGGGTCCCGGTTATCGCATGCTCATGTAAGGTATGCCGATCTACCGACCGACATGATAAACGTTTGAGGTCGTCCATTCTGTTGGAATATAACGACCATACCGTTGTTGTGGATACCGGTCCTGATTTCAGGTATCAGATGTTAAGAGACCAGGTGCAGCAGCTGGATGCCGTATTGATGACCCATTCCCATAAGGATCATGTGGCGGGTCTGGATGATGTTCGGGCTTTCAATTATCAGCAACAGCAATCCATTCCGATCTATTCCAATAAGGCGACCCACGATGCCCTTCGTAAGGAATTCTATTATGCCTTCAGCGATTTCAAATATCCTGGAGTTCCGCAATTAGAACTGGAGGAAATCTTCCCTGGCCAATCTTTTGAATTGTACGGAAAAGAAATCCTACCCATAGAGGTGATGCATTACAAGATGCCGGTATTGGGTTTTCGGATCGATGATTTTGCCTATATAACCGATGCAAAAACCATATCTGAAGAATCTTTTGAGCTGTTGAAAGGTGTGAAGACATTGGTTTTGAATGCGCTCCAAAAAGAACCACATATTTCCCATCTTACTTTAGCAGAGGCCATAGAAGTTTCTGAACGGATCCAACCAGAAAGGACTTATTTAACCCATATCAGCCATCGATTTGGAACCCATGAAGAAATTTCCGCTTTACTTCCCCCTAACATTTTTGTGGCTTACGATCAGTTAATTATCGAAGAATAATAAAAAATAATTCATCCTTCAAAACAATTGTGAATTTTCATTGTTCAACCATATGAAATCACATTTATTGAATTAATTATTTAAACACTTTAAAAACTGATTTGCTATGGGAAATATTTTGTATTTAATCGCAGTAGTTTTAGTCATTATCTGGGCTATCAGCTTCTTCGGAGGTTATGCAACAGGTGGTATTATTCACATCTTATTGGTGATCGCCATCATTGTTATTTTACTTAGGGTTATACGAGGTAACGCCTAGATAGATTATTCTAATAACAGCTGAGCAATAGCTAAATCCTCTTGATAAGTGATCTTCAGGTTCTGATGTTCACCGGGAAAGATGAGGAGGTTATTGCTCATTTTATTTTCATTCCAATTTTCCACCACCGATGCATCATCGGTAAAAGATGCTGATTCCTCTTGGTCATAGGCCTCCAGCAATAAGGCAGCTTGGAATACCTGCGGCGTCTGAACCAACCAGACCTGGTTTCTATCTACCGCTTCACTCTTATTTTCATTTCCAAATCGTACAGAACTGCTGCTCTGAACAGCAGGGATTACCGCATGAGGTCCATTGGCAACTTCTTGGTACAAAGCATCGATCAACTGCGTTGAAAGGAGAGGCCTAGCTGCGTCATGAACTGCAATTATGGCATTCGCTGGAACTTCAATCAAACTTCTCAACTTTGCCAGCCCATTTTTTACACTTTGAAACCTACTGTCTCCTCCATGGCAGAGCTCATGTGGTACCTGAAAATCATATTCCAGACAGAGCTTCTTCCAATAGGATTCCATTTCGGAAGAGAGGACCAGCATAATCTTTGGCTTGGTTTCTGATAAATGGAACTTTAACAAAGTATGCATTAAAATAGGTTTACCGTTTATCGGAATAAACTGTTTCGGGAGGTTTCCACCCATACGCGATCCAGTTCCAGCAGCTACAATAATGACATAGTTTTGTTCCATGTCATAAAGGTAAAAAAAACCTTAAATTTACCAAGAAAACATAGGGTTTACATAGGAAAAACGATAGCAGGAAAGGTAAAGGCCATTAAAAAAGAAGCCGTATAAAACATAGTTTTATACGGCTTAATCAATTGTTGAATTATTTATCTTAGATGATTAACATCGCATCGCCATAGCTGTAGAAACGATATTTTTCTTTAACGGCTACTTCGTAAGCATTCATGACGTTCTCATAACCTGCAAAGGCAGCAATCATCACCAATAGGGTAGATTGAGGCGTATGGAAGTTAGTGATCATCGAGTTTGCAATACTAAAATCGTAAGGAGGGTAAATAAATTTACTTGTCCAATCGTTTGCAGCTTTCAGGTGTTTGTCGGCAGAAACTGAAGATTCAATAGCACGCATAGAAGTAGTACCTACTGCACAGATACGACGTTTAGCATCGATTCCCTTGTTCACCACACGAGCAGCTTCTTCAGAGATGATGAATTGCTCCGAATCCATTTTGTGCTTAGTCAAATCTTCTACCTCCACGGTACGGAATGTTCCCAATCCAACGTGCAAGGTTACTTCTGCAAAATCAACCCCCTTCAGTTCCAAACGTTTCATCAATTCGCGCGAGAAGTGAAGTCCTGCTGTTGGAGCAGCAACTGCACCTTCATTTTTAGCGTAGATGGTTTGGTAACGGAATTTATCCTCTGGTGTTGCTTTACGTTTGATGTATTTTGGAAGAGGAGTTTCGCCAAGGATTTCAATGTTCTTGCGGAATTCCTCATCGGTTCCATCAAAAAGGAAACGGATGGTACGGCCGCGAGAAGTGGTATTGTCTACTACCTCCGCTACTAATAAATCATCATCTCCGAAATATAATTTATTACCTACACGGATTTTACGAGCTGGATCTACCAACACGTCCCATAGGCGTAATTCTTTGTTTAATTCTCTTAAAAGGAATACTTCAATGGTAGCACCAGTTTTCTCTTTGTTTCCATACATACGGGCAGGGAAAACTTTGGTGTTGTTCAATATCATGACATCTTTATCATCAAAGTAATCCAATACATCTTTGAAGATTTTGTGTTCGATTTTTCCAGAATCGCGGTGTAAAACCATCAAACGAGATTCGTCTCTTTGTTCAGATGGTTCAGAAGCTAGCAGAGACTCCGGTAGATTGAAGTTGAATTGAGATAATTTCATTTTATATGAATCAGTATTTATTGCCCTCTAGCCTTACTGGGGCTAGATTTTATAAAGGCTTACAAAAGTACGAAAAATTAAATAATTACACTGTCATATAAGATAATACCTACTTTTCTGTAAGAATTTATTTATTAATATTGGATTCTTTAAAATATATTGTAATTTAAAACGGCATTTGAAATGCCTTGAATTCCACAGAAACTAACTTTTATGGCAGACAGCACACGAAAAGAAGATTTTGCAAACGACCTACTTCCAGATACCGAGAGTTTAGAAGAGATGCACCATGTGAACAATCCTGTTTTGGATTTACCACGCATCGAAAAACAGTACCTTGCTAAGGTTCAGGGTTATATCCAAGAACGTAATTCCTTTTTCTTTACCGATGGGCGATCAAAGGTAGAAGTCAAAGTATTCTCTGAGGAGATCATCCGTATCCGATTGGCGCCTGAAGGGGTGTTTTTGGAAGATTTTTCCTATGCGGTGAGTTTCAAGGAAGAGGTCTTTGTAAACTGCGAAGTAACAGAAGATGAAGCCTATTTCCGGGTAAAAACCAGTGCAGTGACCTGCTCCATCAAAAAGGACAATTTCTTCATTTCCTTTTCTGAAGAGGATGATACCGTTCTGAACAGCGACCATGCAGCCATGCATTGGGAGGAGAATGTTGACTATGGCGGATATTATGTTTACTGTAGCAAGGAGGCCAAATCCGATGAGGTGTTTTATGGATTGGGCGATAAAGCCTCCAACCTCAATCTAAGAGGAAGAAGGGTGAAGAATTGGAATTCGGATACCTATTCCTATGCGTTCAATCAAGACCCGCTCTATAAAACGATTCCTTTCTACATTGGGGTAACCGAAGGAAAGGCCTACGGAATTTTCTTTGATAATACCTTCAAGACCTATTTTGATTTCGCTTCGGAGCATCCGAACCAAACAAGTTTCTGGTCAGAAGGTGGCGAACTAAAATACTATTATATCCACGGTCCGCAGATGATGGATGTAGTAAAAAGATACCATAGTTTAACCGGTACCCATTATATGCCGCCCATGTGGGCAATCGGCTACCATCAATGTCGCTGGTCCTACTATCCGGAGAACAAGGTTCGAGAAACGGCCTACGAATTCCGTAAGCGCGAGATCCCTTGTGATGCGATCTACCTGGATATAGATTATATGGATGGGTATCGTTGTTTCACTTGGAACAAGCGTTATTTCCCAGATCCTAAGAAAATGATCGCCGATCTGAATGCCAATGGCTTCAAAACGGTGGTAATGATCGATCCAGGAATCAAAGTCGATGAAAACTACTGGGTATTCAAGCAGGGACAGGAGAACAACTATTTCTGTCGTCGGGGTGATGATTATTTTATGGAAGGTTTTGTTTGGCCAGGCCGTTGTCAATTCCCGGATTACACCAACCCAGAGGTGAGGACCTGGTGGGGAACCTTATACAAAGGACTGGTAGATGATGGCGTTGCAGGATTCTGGAACGACATGAACGAACCGGCTGTTTTTGGAAGAGGAACATTCCCTGATGATGTTAGGCATCAATTTGAAGGTCATCGCGGATCACATCGTAAGGCCCATAATATATACGGCATGCAGATGGTTCGTGCAACCTACGATGGGTTGAAGAAATTATATAAGAATAAACGTCCATTTACCATTACCAGAGCGGCTTATGCTGGTACACAACGCTATTCGTCTGTTTGGACCGGAGATAACATCGCTACTTGGGAACACTTGCGCATCGGGACATTACAGTTGCAACGATTATCGGTTTCTGGGCTTTCTTTCTGTGGCACAGATATCGGTGGGTTTACGGGCGAGCCTGATGGTGAACTCTATACCCGTTGGATGCAGTTTGGGGTGTTTTCCCCGTTCATGCGTGTGCATTCGGCAGGCGATACCCGCGACAGGGAGCCTTGGAGTTTTGGGCCAGATTGGGAGCAGATCTGTAAGAAGTTCATTGAATTGAGGTATAAACTACTTCCTTATATCTATACCTGCTTTTGGATGCAGCATAGGTATGGGGAACCTATTCTTAGGCCGATATCCCTTCTGGAACAGCATATTGCCAAAAACCTGCAACGTGAGGAAGAATTTACCTTCGGTCATCAATTATTAGTGTCGCCTGTTTTGCACCCTGGTCAGTTGAACAAGGTTGTATATCTTCCTGAAGGAAGCTGGTATTACTATTTCGATCATACTCCATATGCCGGTGGGCAAGAACATACCATCGATACACCGATGGATGAAATGCCATTCTTTGTTCGAGGGGGAAGTATCATCCCTGAATTTCCGGTCATGCAATTTACCGGAGAGCGTAAAATTGAGTCCTTAAAGATGACGTTCTATTTTGCGGAAGGACAGCATGAATCGCACCTGTATTCCGATCATGGAGAAACCTTTGCTTATGAGCAAGGGGTGTATGTAGAGAAAAATTTCATTGCAGAGTCTACCCAAAACACGGTTCAGATCGTGCAGGGGGAACAGGGCTTGTATACACCATATTATTCGGACTTTAATCTTTACTTGGTCGGATTACCATTTGATATGAAGCAGGTTATTGTGGATGGTATGAAGGTAAATGTTAGCAAGGACGAAGATGGATTGAGCTTTATCAAATTAGAACGCGACTTCAAAAAGGTCATCATTCAATAATAACTAAATAAACTAAACAGAATAGCTTAATAGAAGATATTAATCATATAAACCTAATTATGTCAAACGCTGTAGAAGCACATTCCTTGTTGTCGGAATTTGATGTGTTCTTATTCCGGTCAGGAAGACATTATAAACTGTACGAAAAATTTGGATCACGAGAACTCCGGGTAGATGGCCGAGTAGGGGTCTACTTTGCTGTCTGGGCACCGAATGCCCAACAGGTATCCGTGATCGGAAATTTTAACGGATGGAATCCACATTCCCATCCCTTGCAAGTTCGATGGGATAGTTCGGGTATCTGGGAAGGTTTCATCCCTGGTCTTGAAAATGGGGAGGTTTATAAGTACCATATCCATTCCAGTACAGGCGAGCGTTTGGAAAAAGCCGATCCATTTGCATTACATGCTGAAGTAGCACCAAAAACAGCTTCGATTGTTGCGACCACTTGGTATTCTTGGCAGGATTCGGAATGGATGTACAACCGAAGGGAACATAATGCGCTCGACAGGCCTTATACCGTCTATGAAATGCACTTGGGTTCCTGGATGCGTGATCCAAAAGATCCCAATCGCTTTTTTTCCTATCAGGAAATAGCAGAGCGTTTGGTTCCCTATCTGCAGGAAATGAACTATACCCATGTGGAGTTTATGCCGGTGATGGAGCATCCCTATTATCCTTCTTGGGGATATCAGATCACAGGATATTTTGCTGCTACCTCAAGGTATGGTGGACCACAGGACCTGATGTATCTTATAGAAGAATTGCATAAACACCATATTGGTGTCATTCTGGACTGGGTGCCATCGCATTTTCCGGGCGATAGCCACGGATTGTATAAGTTTGATGGTACGCATTTATATGAGCATGCGGATCCTAAGAAGGGATTTCATCCCGATTGGCAATCCTATATTTTCAATTATGGCCGAAACGAGATCCGGTCTTTCCTCATCTCCAATGCGTTCTTTTGGCTCGACCGTTACCATGTGGATGGCTTACGCGTAGATGCCGTAGCATCGATGCTTTACCTGGATTACTCCAGAAAGCAAGGGGAATGGGAACCCAATGAGCTGGGAGGGAATGAAAACCTCGAGGCAGTTTCCTTTTTAAAGGAACTCAATGAAGCGATCTCCAAATATTTTCCGCAGGTACAATCCATTGCGGAGGAATCCACTTCCTGGCCAGGCGTAAGCCGGGCGACGTTTAATAACGGTTTGGGATTTGGCATGAAATGGATGATGGGTTGGATGCATGATACCTTATCCTATTTCAAGGAAGATCCGATCAATCGCTCTTATCATCATAATAAACTTACTTTTTCGTCGGTATATGCCTTTACGGAGAACTTTATGTTGCCATTGTCCCACGATGAGGTGGTTCATGGAAAACAATCGTTGATCTATAAGATGCCGGGGGATGAATGGCAGAAGTTTGCCAACCTGAGGGCTTTATACCTCTTTATGTATACTTTTTCTGGAACCAAACTGTTGTTCATGGGCGGTGAATTCGGACAAACATCCGAATGGAATGTGAACCAATCGTTGGATTGGCATTTATTACAGTTCAAACCACACCAGAGCCTGAAGAAGTTCGTTTCAAAATTGAACGAGATCTACCAGAGTTATCCAGCATTATATGAAAAACAGTTCAGTCCGGAAGGGTTCTTTTGGATTGATTTAGAAGATAAAGCGAACAGTGTTTTTGTGTACTGTAGACGTGGTCATGATTGGGAAAACGATTTGATTATTGTCTTGAACCTAACTCCTGTTGTACGGAGAAATTTTAGGATAGGGGTTCCCCATCCAGGCGAATGGGAATTGCTGTTGAATTCGGATGACATGAGTTACAATGGCAGTGCGGTAGGGGTTAAGAAGCAGGTCAGTACTGATCCGACTTTTTGGATGAACCAAAATCAGTCTTTCTCCTTGGATTTACCGCCATTGTCAGGACTGATCTTTAAACGAAAAATCAAGAAATGAAAGTAATCCATCTGAGTGTAGAATGTTTTCCGGTCGCCAAGGTAGGCGGGCTTGCCGATGTTGTCGGCGCATTGCCTAAATATTTAAATCATTTAGGGGTTGACGCTTCGGTGGTGATGCCTTATTTCAACCGGAAGTTTGTGCAGGAGCACAGCTTTGAAACGGTAGCAACTGGGCAATTCTATCAAGGTTCTATCCTGATGGATTATGAGGTGCTCAAAGAAAGCACTGATGCACTGGGTTTTCCATTGTATTTGATAAGGATTCCTGGCTTATTGGATCGGGAGGAAGTGTATTGCTATGCGGATGAAGCGGAACAATGGATTGCCTTTCAACATGCTTTCCTGCATTACCTAAAGCATAATGGTATAAAACCTGACATTATCCATTGCCATGACCATCATGTAGGATTAATTCCTTTTTTAACGAGGAACGCTACGGATTATAAAGAATTTTCAGACATTAAAACGGTATTTACCGTTCATAATGGACAATATCAAGGCTGGATGAACTGGAACAGAGGGATTATATTGCCTGCATTTGATACCTGGAAATGGGGGCTGTTGGATTGGGATGGTGTTATCAACCCTTTGGCTACAGCGATTAAATGCTGTGATGCCTATACTACCGTTTCAGAGGGTTACCTCAGCGAATTGTTTGTAGAAGCAAATGGCCTTCAACGCCTGTTCTATGATGAAAGAGGGAAAGCCTGGGGTATTGTGAATGGAATTGATACGGCTTACTGGGATCCTGCAACGGATAAACAGATTACGGATAATTATTCGCCAATCAATGTTCAGGAAGGTAAATATGAAAATAAAAGCAAATTCTGTAAGGAATATGGTTTAGATCCTAATTTACCCCTATTGAGCTATATAGGGCGTTTTGCCACGGAAAAGGGTGCGGATATTTTGCCGGGAATTGTAAGAAAGCTTTTGGATAAAGTAGCTGGAAAACTGAATATCTTTATACTTGGCTCCGGCGATCCAGCCATACAACAAGAGATTGCAGAACTTGAAAAGGAGTTTCCGGAAGGCTTTGCTGTCTTTTTCGGTTATAATGAACAATTGGCCCATCAGGTGTATGCGGCTTCGGATATGCTGATCATGCCTTCCAGGGTTGAGCCCTGTGGTTTGAACCAGCTCTATGCCCTTAAATACGGGACCATACCGGTAGTTAGGAACATCGGTGGACTAAAAGACACGGTTATTGATGTTTCTGAGGGTGGCTACGGATTTAAATTTGAGGATGTTAATGCAACAGAGGCATCCCAAGCGGTAGAACGTGCCTTGGATTATCTTCAAGAGCCTAAGAAATTAAATGAAACAAGAGATTTAGCCATGGAACTGGACTTTTCCTGGGATAAATCAGCTTCAAAATATGTAGAGTTATATAACCAATTACTTAAATAATATGGCGCACAAGGTAGTATCTATTGTTCTGGGAGGCGGTCGTGGCACCCGCCTGTTCCCATTGACCGATCAAAGGTCTAAGCCTGCAGTTCCGATTGCAGGTAAATACAGATTAGTGGATATTCCTATCTCTAACTGTTTGAATTCCGGTTACAACAAGATTTTTGTTTTGACCCAATTCAACTCGGCTTCGTTAAACAAACACATCAAAAACTCCTACAACTTCAGTATTTTCAGTAAGGGTTTTGTGGATATTTTGGCAGCAGAACAGACTAGTGAGGGAGATTCGTGGTTTGAAGGAACTGCTGATGCAGTGAGAAGGACGCAGAAAAATCTGGTCAATGTAGACTATGATTATGTGTTGATCCTTTCTGGAGATCAATTGTACCAGATGGATTATTCCGCTATGGTTGATTTTCATGTGAAAAATAAAGGCGAAATCACTATTGCAACCATTCCGGTGACGGGGAAGGAAGCAACGGGATTTGGTATCCTGAAATCCAATGAGGATAATGAGGTGGTTTCCTTCATCGAAAAGCCTAGTAAGGACTTATTGCCAGAATGGACTTCAGAAGTGCCTGATGAGTTGGAGAAGCAGGGTAGGAACTACTTGGCCTCCATGGGAATCTATGTGTTCTCCAAAGGTGTTATGACCAGAATGTTGGCTGAGAACAAAGGGATGGATTTTGGAAAGGAGATCATTCCTGATGCTATTGAAAATTCGAAGGTGTTGAGTTATCAGTTTGATGGCTATTGGACGGATATCGGTACCATTGCCTCCTTTTTCGAGGCAAATATCGGGTTGACAGAGGATATTCCTTCATTCAATCTTTTTGGAGAAACGGTGTATACCCGCGCGCGTATGCTTCCACCGTCCAAAGTTTCCGGAACGACCCTGAATCATGCGATCATTGCAGATGGCTGCATTATCTTGGCCGAGAAAATCCAACAATCGGTTATCGGTATCCGTTCGAGAATAGGTTCGGGTACAGTGGTGAAATTCACCTATATGATGGGTTCGGATTATTATGAGGAACTGAATGAGATTGTGGAGCTTGCTTCCAGTCAGGAACCGCCTCCAATTGGTGTTGGGGAGCGTTGTTATATAGAAAACACGATTTTGGATAAGAATTGCCGTATTGGTAATGATGTTCGGATAAAAGGAGGAAAACACCTTCCGGATGGTGATTTTGAAGAATATACGATCAGGGATGGGATAGTTGTGGTGAAGAAAAATGCCGTGATCCAACATGGTCGAACTATCGGTTTTTAAACCTTCCTAATTGGTTTAATAAAACAAAGCGCCTATTACTATTGTAATGGGCTCTTTGTTTTGATAGGCGATAGTTTTATTGCCTTAAAGCTCTTGATCACCTAATCCATCTGGATTATCCAAGTCGAATTCTGGTTTTGCTGTTGTTTTCTTTTCAGATTCGTTGTTTTCTTTAGCCTTTTTAAGGCGTGTCTTGCCGTATTCAGCTACTTCTACAATTCGTGGTATACTACTTTTCGGTGCCATATGACGTAATTTTTTAATTTTACGGCTGCGTTTGTATTTTTTGATCAGTTCACTGTTCACATAGAGGTTCCAGTTCATCAATAGAACCGAAAACAAAACAACGGCCAATCCAATGATCTGCATTTTGGTCACCTCATGGTTTGTGAAAAAATGAACCAGGATCAAGGCGACGATAGGATTTACGTAAGCATAGGTACTCACTTCGGTTGCAGGTCTTACCTGAAGAAGGAAAATATAGCAGCTAAAAGC
The DNA here is from genome assembly GCF_002734245.1 of Sphingobacterium sp. 1.A.4. Classification (NCBI taxonomy): domain Bacteria; kingdom Pseudomonadati; phylum Bacteroidota; class Sphingobacteriia; order Sphingobacteriales; family Sphingobacteriaceae; genus Sphingobacterium; species Sphingobacterium sp. 1.A.4. Next base: position 38,310 of record NZ_PEAZ01000118.1, on the reverse strand, counting down.
CAAAATAGAGCCCATTAAGGCCAAGTAAACCATCGCTCCCCAATATTCTATAGCGACAGCAGAAAAGTCAAATCTGGCGTATTCTCCGTTCAACAGGGCAACGGTTGTAAATGCCGTTCCGGCTACTACCATTTGCCAAGCGGTCTTGACCATGACATTCAAATCCTCAGCTTCTGCTTTAGGGCCATTTTCTACAGCTGCTTTCTGGTCCCTTTTTTCCTTGCTGTACTTGGACAATAAGGAACCTACCGTCCAACCGATCGTTCCCAAAGTGAGGACAATCATGGCGGTCAATTTGTTATCATTATCGGCAGAATGAGCATTGGGTGAAAATATCTGCTCCGCAAAAAGCATGAATACGCCCAGAAATCCCAGGATCAATCCCAATAGAGTAGGAACAGAGGTGAAATTCTCCTTCCATTTCGGTTTGTCGAGTATGATGAACCAAATGGCAGTTGCTGCCGATAGGATGGATACAATACCGCTGGAGATGTATTGCTCAGACCAGATAATGGCTGCCATATCGACGAACAATAATAGAAACCCAACCATTGCTGCATCCTTTACAGCACTTTTGATAAATATCTTATATCCTTTGAAGTAGCAATAGCCCATCAATAGGGTTCCTGCAATGATAAATCTTATCGATCCCAACACAAAGGGTGGGAAGGCGTGCAAAGACTTCTCAATAAAGAAAAATGTAGATCCCCAAACGATATATACCACTAAATAGGCAAAGATGATCGTTGCGGTAGACGGGGTAGTAGCTTTTACCATATGTATTTTAATCCTTAAATGGGATCACTAATTTATTGTCCTCTTTAACTGTTTCCAGTACGATGGTCGTACGAGTGGAGATGATGCCATCAATCTTACTCAATGAATTGCGCATAAGGTCTACCAGACCTGCCGAATCGTTCGTACGTACCTTGATCAGATAGCCGTCCTCGCCTGCAATATCATGAACCTCTAATACTTCAGGGATCTCTGCCAGGAGAACACCTACTTTCTGAACACCAATGATATCTTGGGTCTTGATAAAGATAAAGGAAAGCATCTTTTGGTCGATTGCTGCTGGGTTGATGCGGGCATTATATTGAAGGATAACTTCGCGCTGTTCTAATTTCTTAACCCTTTCCAAAATTGCAGATGGTGCCATGCCCAATTCACGGGCAATATCAGCATTGTTGGTCCTTGCATTATCCTGCATGATACGCAGGATTTGAAGGTCAATCTGGTCAAGGGTAATTTCTAATTTTGCCATAATGGCGCAAATATCGATAATTCCGAATTAAATTCAAATTAATTAATGTAAAAATGAATTTTATTCAGTTTTGAGGTTTGTGATCTGACGGATAGTTTTATCGGTTTAAGTATTAGATAGCGAATACTTTACTAATATAATCAATAATCTTTAGGAATTAAAATGGGTTCTAATTGGGTTTATTTGTGTAACAATGCTTAGTTTTGTTGTTCAATCTTTACTTACAGTGTCTATAAAGTCGAATTTAGTTGAATTATCAGCATCCCTACAGGGAGATTTGTTTTTTGATGAAAAGAATGCATCGCACCAAACCATGCGTTTGGCCTATTCTACAGATGCTTCTGTTTACCAGGAATTGCCTTTAGCGGTTTGTATACCAAAAACAAAGGAGGATCTTGTAAAACTGATCCATTTTGGAAAAGCGAATAATATTACGCTCATTCCAAGGACAGCAGGTACTTCCTTAGCGGGGCAGGTGGTTGGAGCAGGAATCGTTGTAGATGTTTCACGGTTCTTCAATCAGATCCTGGAGGTCAATGTAGAAGAGAAATGGGCCCGTGTCCAACCGGGGGTGATCCGAGATGATCTGAATGCCTATTTAAAACCGATGGGGTTGATGTTTGGTCCGGAAACTTCGACGGCCAGCCGCGCCATGATCGGTGGTATGATAGGTAATAACTCTTCGGGTCTGCACTCCATCGTTTGGGGAGATACCAGGCAGAACCTTATCGCTGCAAATGTCTTATTAGATGATGCTTCGGAAGTTTTATTTGAAGCATTGAATGAGCAGGAATATTTTAAGAAATTAACCTCAACATGTCGAGAAGGTGATATTTACCGAGGGATCAACGAATTGATAAGCAAGCAAGATAACTTGGCAGCGATTCAATCGGGATACCCTAAAAAAGATATCACGCGTAGAAATACCGGATATGCTTTGGACCTGTTGACAGATACCAGTGAGCCTTTCAATTTCTGTAAACTATTAGCAGGGTCAGAAGGGACGATCGGGATTATTACCGAAGCTAAGATCAACCTTATGCCGCTTCCTCCGAAGGAAATTGGCTTGGTCTGTATACACTTTCATGATATGGTGGAATGTATGCATGGGAATGTGGTGGCGCTCCGAAATTTTCCGGAGGCTTCCGAATTGGTGGATAAATATATTCTTGATTTCACGGTAGGACATCCTACCTATCAATATAACCGTTTCTTCATTGAAGGCGATCCTCAAGCTTTATTGATTGTTGAGTTCAGAGCAGATACGGTCGCTGAAATACAGGCAAAAGCAGAAAAATTAATTCTTGAATTAAAAGCTGCAGGTTTGGGCTATGCCTATCCGCTGATATTAGGAGCTGAACAGACGAATTTGGTTTGGGATGTTCGGAAAGCGGGATTGGGATTGATCAGGAATCTTCCCGGAGATTCACAACCTGTTAATCTGATTGAAGACTGTGCGGTATCGCCTGAAGATCTTCCCGCCTATGTGGAAGATGTACAACAATTGCTGGTAGAAGAAAAGGTTCATGCTTCTTATTATGCACATGCGGGAGCAGGGGAATTGCATATAGAACCATTCATCAATCTGAAGACGGAAGAAGGAAAAAAACAGTTTCGTCGGATATTGGAAAGAACCACTGATCTGGTATTGAAGTACAATGGTTCCTTAAGTGGCGAGCATGGAGATGGTCGTTTAAGAGGGGAATTTATTGGTAAAGTATTAGGTGATACAGTGTATCAGTTGTTATTGGAAGTCAAGCAAATATTTGATCCTAATGCGGTGTTTAATGCCAAGAAGATTGTAGACACGCCGCCAATGGATACGCATCTGCGGTATGACCAAGTAACAGATGCTTCCCAAATAAAAACCTACTTTGATTTTACCAAGCAGGAGAGCATTTTGAGGTTGGCGGAGAAATGTTCGGGTTCTGGTGATTGTCGCAAAACGGAGATTACGGGTGGTACCATGTGTCCATCTTTTATGGCAACACGAGATGAGAAGGATACGACACGGGCAAGAGCCAACATGCTGCGCCAGTTTCTGACCAACTCTACAGAACAGAACAGGTTCAACCATGAGGAATTGAAAGAGGTGATGGATCTGTGTTTAAGCTGCAAAGGCTGCAAAACAGAATGCCCATCCAGTGTGGATATTGCTAAGATGAAAGCTGAGTTCCTGCAGCATTATTACGATGCTAACGGCAGTTCTTTCCGTAGCAAGCTGATAGCAAACTTCACCCAATCCCAAAAGTTAGGATCTTTAGTGGCACCTATCTATAACTTTTTCGCAACCAACAAGCTGACCTCCTCCCTGATCAAGCAGGTGGTAGGTTTTGCGCCCGACAGGTCCCTACCAAAAGTTTATGGGACTACCTTAACCCAATGGGCCAATAAAAAGGAGCGGAGGCAAGGGAAAAGACAGGTTTACCTGTATGCCGATGAGTTTACGAATTATAATGATACTGAAATAGGGATTACTGCCTATAAATTACTTACGGCTTTAGGTTATGAGGTGTTGGTTCCAAACCTTAAAGAGAGCGGCAGAACTTACCTCTCCAAGGGTTTTGTGAAAAAGGCAAAGGATCTAGCCAATAGCAATGTGGATTTGGCTTCGGCTATTATTTCGCAGGAAACGCCTTTATTGGGGGTAGAGCCATCGGCCATTATTACCTTTAGGGATGAATATGTGGATCTGGTGGATGCCGATAAAAAATCCAAGGCGGTGGAGTTGGCGAAACATGCGCTGATGATCGATGAATTCTTGGTTCAGGAGATGATTGCTGGTAGGATACATCAGGAACAGTTTACAGCGGCGCCTCAAAAGATCAAACTTCATGGACATTGTTATCAAAAAGCCTTTAAGCTGGTGGAATACAGCAAACAGATCCTTTCCTTACCATTGAATTATGAAGTGGAAGTGATCCCTTCGGGCTGTTGTGGAATGGCAGGTTCTTTTGGGTATGAGAAAGAACATTATGAGGTTTCCCAAAAAGTAGCTGAATTGGTGTTGTTTCCTACTTTGAGAAAAACAGGTGAGGAATATGTAGTGGCCGCAGCAGGAACATCCTGCAGGCATCAGATAAAAGATGGTCTGGAAAGGAAATCCTATCATCCTGTGGAAATACTTTATGACGCTTTAATTAACAAAGCATAAACATTAATTCCTTATTTTTGTTTAACAATAAACATATGATTATGAGAAAATTATTAAACATTGGATTAAGTCTTACAGCGGTAATGGCCATGATGTCATGTGGAAATTCTTCAAAAACCAATAACAATACAAGTGATTCCACTGGCGCTACAGGTTCAACCCTTAATCAATTAACAGCGAATACCGATGCGGAGTCTCTGCATTTGTATTTCCACCTTCAAGAAAACAGCCAAACGGATTCTTCGGTGATTTATGAAGCAAAATCCTTATATAATCAAGATACAGTAGGTTTTCAGGTCGAAGTGATCAAGAATATCCCTGCTGGTGTTACGGCGATGGGTGCTGCTGATGAACAGGCTGGTTTTAGACAAGGAGCGATCAAGTTTTCATCGATAGGGGCACCTTCAGATAATTTTGTGAAAAGCCTTGGAACCTTGATGAAGTTGCCAACCGATGGGAAAATGAGCACACAAACGCTTTTACCTTTGGTGTTTTCTTCCAATAAGGATCAAGTCGATCTATCAAAATCGGCAACTTATTCTTTCAAATATTTCTTTGAGAATGGAACGGGTACTCCTGCTGAATTATTTGGCGTTTTAGATACCTATAAAAAATCCTTTGAATTGACAGAGAAGGATTCTACCTATAGAAAGGCGATCATCGCTTCTTTTGAAGGAAAATAATGAATTAATGGAATGGCTAACCTTTTAAAGTGATTAGAATAAATAGCATTACGCTTTTAAGCGTCATATTGTTCCTGTTCAGTGCCTTAGCTGGAACTGCCCAGGACTTAATTCCTACTACTCGGGTTTCAAAAGGGAAACTGATTGCACCTGAGCTTAAGGAAGTTTCCGGGGTTATTGCATCTGATGCTAATCCCGGTTCTTTTTGGATGCACAATGATAGTGGAGACAAGGCTAGGATCTTCCTGGTGGATTCTTCCGCTAACCTGCTGCAGATTGTGAACTTAGAAGGTGTTATTGCCATTGATATGGAAGAGATCGGTAAGTTCAAGAAGGATGGGAAAAACTATTTGGTTTTGGGAGATATTGGGGATAACCGAGGGTTGAGAAAGGATATCCGCTTATATATTTTGGAAGAACCTGTTTGGGAGCAAGGTGGCAAAAAAAGAGAACCTTATCAAATCTTCGCAGATTCAAACCATCATCCTTAACCACGATGGTAAAGCCAGGGATGCAGAAGCTTTTTTCATAGATCCTTTGGACAATCGGTTTTACCTGATCAGCAAGCGGGAATTTAAATCAATTGTTTATTCAACTGATATTTTTCAAGATGTTGAAAAACATATGCTTAAACCTCTTATTACATTACCATTTACCTTTGTAACTGCTGCTGATATCAGCCCTTCAGGCGATGCCATTTTGATAAAGAATCTTACCGATATTTATTATTGGAATCGTGTATTGAATGAATCTATTCAGCACAGCCTTTCTAAGCCATATAAACGCTTAGCCTATCAACAAGAGCCACAAGGTGAAGCAATTACATTTGATAATTCTGGTAAAACCTTTTTTACCGTAAGTGAGCGCCCCTTTGGATTAGATTCTTATCTTTACCAATATAATTTTTCTAAACCTCAAAATTGATGAATATACGTTTAACATTCTTATTGATGCTTGCTGCATTCTTTACCGCACAAGCAGCTCAGGTGGATACGGTTTTGGTGAAAAGCACTGCAATGGGTAAAGCCATTAAAACGGTGGTTATCCAACCTGAAAACAGTAAGTCTAAAAACCTACCTACGCTTTATCTCTTACATGGGTATTCGGGTAATTATGCTAATTGGGTAGATAAAGTTCCGAAGATCAAGGAGCTGGTCGATAAATTGGAAATGATAGTTGTTTGTCCGGATGGAGGGTATGGAAGTTGGTATTGGGATATTCCGAATGATAAGAATTATCAATATGAAACCTTTGTTTCTAAAGAGTTGGTAGACTTTGTGGAAAGTAATTATGCAGTAGCTAAAGATCGTTCCAAACGAGGAATTACCGGTTTGAGTATGGGTGGTCATGGTGCATTGTATTTAGCGATTAAACATCAGGATACCTTTGCAGCTGCTGGTAGTACTGCCGGGGGAGTAGATATTCGTCCTTTTCCGAACAATTGGGAAATGGCTAAACGCTTAGGACCTTACCATGAGCAACAAGAGTCTTGGAACTCACATACCGTCATGGAGATGACACATTTGATCAAACCGAACTCACTTTCATTGTTTATTGATTGCGGTACGGAGGATTTCTTTTATAAAGTGAACTTGAAATTACACGAAAAAATGACTTACCTAAATATCCCACATCGGTTCCTGACCATGCCTGGAGCTCATAATTGGGATTATTGGAGTAAATCAATCTTATATCAGATGATGTTTTTCCATGATTTTTTCTATCAACCTGCTAAAAAATAATTTCCTGTAAATTTACGCTGCCCACCCTATGAATAAACTGCCCATACTTCGGATTTTAGGAACTATGATCATGGTTCTATTTTCTGTATTCCATGTATATGCCCAGAATAAGGTAACCCTAAGCGGTTATATCAAGGATGGAGGTTCGGGCGAAAGTCTTATCGCCGCCCTGATTAAATTTCCTGACCTTAAACTCAGTAGCTATTCAAATAATTATGGATTTTATTCGGTGTCCATTCCTGCTGGAAAACACGCGGTAGAAATAAGTTTTGTTGGCTATCGAACTTATCAGGATACCCTGCAGGTGGATGCCTCAAAGCAAATGAACTTTGAGTTGATCTCGACCTCAAATACCATTGAAGAGGTGGTTGTTTCTGCAAAAAAGGAGGATGGAAATGTTACTTCCGCGCAGATGGGCTCTTTGAAATTTACGATGGAGGAGGTAAGGAATGTGCCCGTCATCTTTGGCGAGCGCGATATTCTTAAAACCATCCAATTATTGCCTGGGGTAGCTTCTGGAGGTGAAGGAAGTTCGAGTTTTTATGTACGAGGCGGGGGAGGAGATCAAAACCTTATTCTTTTGGATGAGGCTACGGTGTATAATGCATCCCATCTATTGGGATTCTTCTCTACATTCAATTCCGATGCGGTAAAAGATGCAAATCTCTATAAAGGAGGGATTCCGGCACAATATGGTGGCAGGATTTCGTCTGTTATGGACATCAATATGTTGGATGGAAACAATAAGAAATTTGCTGTGGAAGGTGGTTTAGGGTTAATCGCGTCGCGATTGAAGGTGGAAGGTCCAATAGTTAAGGATAAAAGTTCCTTTATGTTGAGTGGTCGTAGAACCTATGCGGATATGTTCCTGAAATTATCGAAGGATGAAACCGTCAATCAGAGTAAGCTTTATTTCTATGATCTGAATGCTAAGGTGAATTATAAATTGAACTATCGGAATACGGTCTATCTTTCCGGATATTTTGGCAAGGATGATCTTGGGTATTCTGACCTGTTTGGATTTGATTGGGGAAACGCAACAGCAACAGTACGTTGGAACCATGTGTTGAACAACCAATTGTTCAGTAATACGACATTGATCTATAGTGATTTTACCTATAATGTGAATGTCAATAACGATGATTCGGATTTTACGATTGCCTCAAAAATCAGGAACTGGAACCTGAAGCAGGATTTCTCCTATTATTCCAACAATAATAATGTCTTGAAATTTGGGGTGAATCTATTGCAACAGCGCATCCGTCCTGCCAGTTTGGAAGCCAAGGCGGGTTCTGCAGTCAATTCCATTGCCGTAGATAACAGACAAGGAATAGAAGCGGCAGCCTATGTATCCCATGAATGGAAGCCGATTGAAAATCTTTCTATTATCTATGGCCTTCGCTTTAATGATTTTATGGTCCTAGGACCTGGAACATTTTATGATTTTGACCAGGATGGAGAGCCTATTGCAGAGAAAACTTATGGCAACGAGGTGATCAAGCACTATTTAAACGTGGAGCCGAGAGCCTCTATGGCCTATATTTTAAGTCCTCGAAATAGTATTAAGGCGAGTTATAACCGCATTGCCCAAAATCTTCATCAATTGACCAATACTACCTCCAGTCTTCCAACGGATCAGTATGTGGTAAGCAGCTTGAACATCAAACCGCAGATTGCCGATCAGGTGGCTTTAGGGTATTTCCAGAATTTTGCGAACAATGCCTATGAATTTTCCGTGGAAACTTATTATAAAAAATTGGATAACCAGATCGACTTTAGAAATGGAGCGGACCTGCAGGCCAATAAATATATGGAAGGCGACCTGCTGTATGGTATTGGTAGGGCTTATGGGGTGGAGTTCCTGCTTCGCAAGAACAAAGGTAAATTGAATGGATGGGTAAGTTATACCTTGGCGAAGAGCGAACGACAATTTGATCAGATCAATAATGGGAATTGGTATGCAGCACGCCAGGATAGGACGCATGATATTTCTATCGTTGGGATTTATCAGCTAAGTCCAAAATGGAACTTAGGGGCAACTTTTGTGTATAATACGGGAAATGCAATTACATTCCCAAGCGGTAAATATCAGGTGAATGGAACGACCATGTTCTATTATACGGAGCGTAATGGATATCGGATGCCTGCTTACCATCGTTTGGATCTTTCGGCAAATTATGAGCCGAAGAATCAGGATAAACGTTTCAATTCCAGTTGGTCGTTTGGCCTTTACAATGCTTATAACCGCAGGAATGCCTACATCATCGACTTCCGTGAAAATGAAACCAACCCGAATATCACCGAAGCGTATAAAATCGCATTATTCGGAATAATCCCTTCTGTTACCTGGAATTTTAAATTTTAGTCTTATGCGTAGTATCTTAACTTATATAGCTGTTGTTTCTTTGTTTTTTTTCAATTCTTGTGAGGAGAAAATCGATATTGATCTGAATGATTCCGATCCACGGATTGTTATTGAAGCCAATTTAACGAATGAGGACAGAAACCAGGAGATCTTAGTGAGTAGGACGGTTAATTTCGATTCCCCGGAATTCGATCAGGTAGATAATGCTTCGGTTGTTGTTAAAGGTAGTAATGGAAGAAATTATACCTTTACTCATGCAGGGAATGGCCTTTACACCAATAACAACTTCTTTGTCAATACGCAAATTACCTATACTTTAGAGGTTAGTGTTGATAATAAGACCTATTCCAGTAAGGGGACAATGGTAGACTATGTAGAAATTGATTCGATGGGAGTGACCAAGGAGAATATATTCAACGAAGATTATTACTTTGTGAATCTTAAGTTTGAAGATCCAAAGGGAGTGCCGAATTATTACTTATATACTGTTTCCATCAATGATGGCCCTTTTAAATTTAATGCCGTGCAAAATGATAAATTCAACGACGGCCAAGTCGTTACCCATCAGATTGGGGGCAGGAATGATGAGTTTAAAGTAGGGGATAAGGTTAAGGTTCGTAGACAGATAGTTTCCAAAGAGCTGTATACCTATTGGAATGAATACCAGCTGACCAATCCTGCCAGTGCAGCACCCGGCAATCCAACAGGCAACATCAGCAATGGAGCATTGGGATATTTTGGGATATCAAATGTGCGGGATTATACCGTGACCATCGCCGATGCGGACGATGATGATTTAGAATAATCCTTTCTTAAGTAGATCTAAGATTTTAGAAGTGGCTGAATTTAAATCCTTTTTCCAAAAGGTGATCGATGGTTTTGGGAAGAGCATAACGGACATTTTCTATGGCTTTGATATTATCATGAAATACAATAATGCTACCCTTGCGGACATAGGTTGTCGCGTTGTATAAACATCTTTCTGGACTGATCCTTTTATCGTAATCGCCTGTAAGTACATCCCACATGATAATTTGATAATCTTTTGCAAGGACATTCAACTGCTTCTGGGTAATTCTTCCGTATGGAGGCCTAAAGAGTTTGGTTTTTGTCAACTCTTGGCAGGACGCTACATTTTCCAGGTATTCTTCCAATGGAGTTTCCCAACCTTTCTTATGGTTGTAGGTATGATTTCCAACAGCATGACCTTCATCAAGTAATCGCTGATAAATGGCAGGATTTTTTCGGATATTATCTCCCACACAGAAAAAAGTCGCCTTAACTCCTTTTTCTTTTAGAACGTCTAAAATCCAAGTTGTTATTTCAGGGATAGGTCCATCATCAAAGGTTAAATAAATATTATTTTCTCGTTTACTTTTTCTCCAAATCGCTTTGGAATAAAGGTATTTAAGAAAAAATATAGGACGGACAAAATGCATGTTGTGGTCTTCGATAATTTGCCCCAAATTTAATCATGATTTGTTTAGAACCAAAACTATTGACCAAATGAAACGCTTGATCGATTATTTCCAATTAAATCAGAAGGAGCAAAAGGGGATTTTTGTTTTATTGGTATTGTTGCTTTTTTTGATCGTTTTGAAGATGATGATGCCTTTTTGGAGGTCTCCTGAAAGTCTAAGCTATACCTTGGTTTTTTCAGAAGAGTCAAAAGATGAAAGGGGTGATTTTGCAGATGATGGTTTGGGATATATGGATAAGGAGGATCAATTCCATAATTATTCTGATTCTTTGAATAAAGACTTTGAACCATCCAAGGAGGGGTTTGGAAAAAAAATGATACCTCATTATTTCTTTTTTGATCCTAATCATTTGTCAAAAGAAGGCTGGGTAAAGCTGGGTTTAAGTCCAGATCAAGCTAAAGTAATTATCAATTACAGAAAAAAGGGTGGGAGATTTCGGAAAGTGGAAGATCTTTCCAGGATGTATTCTATTTCGGAATCAAAATTTAAGGAATTGCTTCCTTTTGTTCGGATTGCTGAGGAAGAAATAGGGAGTGGTGGTTTTCATCAAAAACCGAGTTCAGGATCTCAAGAGGAGTATTCCTTTGTTCGTAAAAAAGAACCGCTTTATAAAATCAGTCTTAATGAAGCTGATACTACGGGTTGGATGCAGGTTCGCGGAATAGGTCCGGTTTTCTCCAGCCGGATTGTTAAATTTCGGAATGCCCTTGGTGGATTTCATAAAAAGGAACAATTGATGGAGGATTATGGAATGACGCCTGAGTTATTTCAGAAGATTGAAGAACAATTGCTTGATCAGCCTTTGGCTTATGATAAAATTTTCATCAATAGAATCGGAATTGATTCATTGGCAAAGCATCCCTATATCCGATATAAGAAAGCAAGGACCATTGTGAATTATAGGATACAGCACGGGCCATTCGAGAAAATTGAAGATTTAGGGAATATTCTTATTCTTGATCTGGATTTTTTGCGTAAAATTGAGCCATATTTAGATTTTGCTAGGGATTTATGATCGAAGAAAAATTAAAAACCATTATTAGGGATATCCATGATTTTCCAAAACCGGGTATTGTATTTAAGGATATTACTCCGCTTTTGCAGCATCCAGAAATAGTGGCGGAAGCTGTAGAGGCTTTTGCGGATGGGCTAAAGGATGTTGAGTTTGATGTGATTGCAGGAATTGAGAGCCGTGGTTTTCTTTTTGGTTTTTTGCTGGCGCAAAAGCTCAATAAACCGTTTATTCCTATTCGGAAGCAAGGAAAGTTGCCGTTTCATTGTATTTCAGAATCTTATAAGCTGGAATATGGACAGGCAACTATTGAAATGCATGAGGATGCTTTTTTGCCTGGGACAAAGGTGTTGGTGCATGATGATCTGTTGGCGACTGGTGGGACAGTAGTGGCTGCAAGTAAGCTTATTGAGAAATTGGGCGGGGAGATTGCCGCCTATTGTTTTGTGATTAGTTTGGATTTTTTAAATAGCGCAGGAAGATTGAGCCGATTTAGTGAAAATGTGATTTCATTGGTGAGGTATCAGGAAGAGTAAACGCGGCCGAATACGTCATTGCGAGGAGGTACGAGGAAGCAATCTTCCCGCATGTCATGCTGAGCATCGTCGAAGCATCTGTTCATTAGTAACCGTACAGATCCTTCGACTGCGCTCAGGATGAAAAAGTCTAAAGATTGCTTCGTTCCTCGCAATGACGGAGTGGGTCGCAATGACGCGAGTGGGGCGCAATGACGCGAGTGGGGCGCAATGACGGAAAGATTGCTTCGTTCCTCGCAATGACGTACAGGATGTATTGACTGAGCCCCTAAGAACCAAAGTGCCCTTGCACCTTATACTTATTCGCGCCCATTACCTTCACATCCTGGTTTTTCTCCACGATATAATACTTCCCTTTCTCATACATCAAAAACTCTGATGTATGATACAAATTATTCTTTACATCCCTTTGAACCGTAATAACCTTAGGATTACCCGTTCCATCAAGTTCAATCCTCACACATGAAAGATCTGATTTAGGATCATTAAAACTATATTCCAATAGATTATCACTAGAATCAACCTGAATAAAATCCGCATATGCCGATTTATTCAAATCAATATTCTTAAAGCTTGCAAATTCAGCTTCCCAATCCTTGATCTTCAATTTCTTGGTTTCCTCCTGCTCATCCTTTGCCACCGTTTTGTCCACCATCGGATCCAACTTCTTCAACGAATCAATTTCTTTCTGGAAATAGGAGGGTAGATCGAAATACAGCACCTTTTCCGAATTTCCATTATCTTTTGTAGCAGGATCTGAACAGGCCATCAGCATTCCAAGCAGCCCAACAGCCACTACACCATAACATATTTTAATAAACCAAGACATCACCAGTCATTTCAGTTGGAATCGGAACATTCAATAAACGCAATACAGTAGGAGCAATATCACCTAATTTTCCATCCTTAATATGTTTATAGGTTTTATCTATCAAAACACAAGGAACCAGATTTGTTGTATGCGCTGTATTTACCGAACCATCCTCATTAACCATAAATTCCGAATTTCCATGATCCGCCAGGATAATGAATGAATAACCATTCTCCAATCCCGTTTCCACAACTTTCCTTGTACAAGCATCAACAGTTTCCACAGCTTTTACCACCGCCTCAAAAACACCTGTATGTCCAACCATGTCCGGATTAGCAAAATTCAGACAGATAAAATCAGGTGCATTCTCGACCATATCCTTACAGATTGCATCGGTAATTCCGTAAGCACTCATCTCCGGTTGTAAATCATAAGTGGCCACCTTTGGAGATGGTACCAATAAACGATGCTCACCAGGGAATTGTTCTTCCCTTCCTCCGGAGAAGAAGAAGGTAACATGCGGATATTTTTCTGTTTCTGCGATCCGTACTTGAGTCTTTTGATTCAATGCCAATGTCTCGCCCAAGGTCTGGGTGAGATTGTCCTTATGGAAAATAACATGTACTCCGTTGAAGGTATCATCGTAGGAGGTCATGGTCACATAATATAAGGACAAAGGATGCATTGCATATTCTGGGAAAGAAGTCTGCGTTAATGCCTGAGTGATTTCTCGACCACGATCGGTACGGAAGTTAAAACAGATCACCACATCACCATCCTTAATCACCGCTTTAGGTGTACCATCGGCATTCACCATAACGATCGGTTTCAAGAATTCGTCTGTGATTTCCTGTTGATATGAAGATTCGATCGAAGCAATAAGATCTGTGGAAGGAGTTCCAAAACCTCTGGTCAATAGATCATAGGCTTCTTTCACCCTTTCCCAACGGTTATCCCTATCCATGGCGTAATAACGTCCTATAGCAGAAGCAATGGTTCCAACCGAATGCGTTAAGTGGTTCTGTAGATCACGAACATAGCCAACACCTCCGTTTGGATCCGTATCCCGTCCATCTAAAAACGCATGGATAAAGACCTGGTCATTTCCAAACTGTGCTGCCTGTGCGGCATCACATAAAGCCTTTAAATGGTCAATATGTGCATGCACACCACCATCTGAAAGTAAACCGATAAAATGTATATTGGATTGACTTGTTTTTGCATATTCAAAGGCAGCCTGTATCGTAGGGTCTTCCATAAAAAAACCTTCCCGAGCAGCTTTGTTGATCCTTCCTAATTCTTGGTAAACAATACGACCTGCACCTAGATTCATATGTCCTACCTCAGAATTACCCATCTGACCAGCAGGCAAGCCCACAGCTTCGCCTGATGCTTCCAGTTTTGAGTTAGGGTAGGTTGAAAGTAAGTGATCTAAAAATGGGGTACTTGCAGCTAATACTGCGTTTGATTGATCGTTTTTTCCGTAGCCCAATCCATCCAGGATTATTAAAGCTACTTTACTATTTTCAGAACTCATTACACAAATATACTTGAAATATTATGCCTTGGCATAGTTTTGGTTGCGAAAAATTTGATTTTTTGGAAATTAATTGAATTTTTATTTGCTAGTTAGCGCGTGTTTTGTGCACCAAGTCAATCATGATACGAATTTTAAACAGGTTTTCTTTTAAGTTCTTGCGAGTTATTGTAGTGCTTTTAATCTTGCCCCTAATGTCTTTCACATTCTGGCAGAGCAATCTGAGTGGGCAGATCGCAGAGGCATTTAAGACGAATAACGCGAAAGCAATAGCCAATTTTTTTGGGCAGAACGTCGCTGTTTCCATCAAGAATGACTCTGGTCAATACACGAAATTCCAAGCCGAGCTCTTATTGAGCGATTATTTCCGGTCCAACAAGACTTCCGAAATCAAACAACTGCAGCACACTAACCGTAACAATTCGAGTTTTTATATTGTTTATAACTTAAAAGCTAATTCTGGTACATACCGAATCTTTCTGAAGTTTAACCAGCACAATGGGGAATCCCTTATTACTGAGCTTCGAATAGAATAATGTTTAATTTTATTAGCTTTTAGTTTCCATATAAATTTAATTTTATTCATCTTCGCTTAATTTTATGTTGCTAAATGGATAGAGAATTCAAAGAAAAGCTATTACAATTTGTAAAAGAAGCATTTATTGAAGATGTGGGGAATGGCGATTTTACAACCTTATCTACAATTGATGACTCTCAATTAGGAGAAGCCCAATTATTGGTCAAAGAAGAGGGGATATTGGCAGGTGTTGATATTGCCGAGGAAATCTTTCACTATTTAGATCCTTCCATTCAATTTGAAAAATTAATCCAAGATGGTACTGCTGTCAAGTATGGTGAAATCGCTTTCCGTTTAAAAGGCAAGATCCATGATATTTTAAAAGGTGAGCGCTTGGTATTAAACATCATGCAACGCATGTCGGGTATTGCCACGGAGACCTCAAAATATGTGCAAGCTATCGCAGGCACAAACTGCAAAGTCTTGGATACCCGCAAAACCACTCCCTTATTAAGATTTTTAGAAAAACGTGCCGTAGTGATCGGGGGCGGGGTGAACCACCGTTTTGGTCTATACGATATGATCCTGATCAAAGATAATCATGTGGATTACGCAGGTGGAATCACACAAGCTGTAAATGGCGCATTTGCCTATAAAAAAGAAAATAACCTAAGCATACCTATCGAGGTAGAAGTTCGCAATTTTGAGGAATTAAAAGAAGTTTTGAACCTGGAAAAAGTAGATCGCGTCATGTTCGATAACTTTTCTCCAGATCAGGTGCGTGAAGCGGTAGAACTAGTTGCTGGTCGATTGGTTACTGAAGCTTCTGGTGGTATTACCTTGAACACCATTGCGGCCTATGCCAAAGCTGGGGTTGACTATGTCTCGGTGGGTGCTTTGACACATTCTGTTAAAAGCCTGGATTTAAGTCTAAAAGCTAAACTTATTTAGTAAATTGCTGGATATGATATCATTTTACCTGGTAGGAATCGTCATATTAGCTTATTTATTTGGTTCTATTCCCACGGCTGTATGGTTTGGGCAGGCATTTTATGGGGTTGATGTTCGGGAGTATGGTAGTGGTAATGCCGGTGCAACAAATACATTCCGGGTTTTAGGTAAAAAGGCAGGATCCATTGTGATGTTTGTCGATATCTTAAAGGGGTGGACAGCCACCAATCTCCCATTTTTATTAGATAGTTCTTTAGTGGGCAACCATGATGCCCCACAATTTGTCAATATCCAATTAGCCTTAGGTGTTATCGCCGTATTAGGGCATTTGTTTCCCATATTTGCAGGATTCAGAGGTGGAAAAGGAGTGGCTACTCTATTCGGAATGGTCCTGGCTATCCATTGGCCGGCCGCTTTAATGTGTGTTTCGGTGTTCCTAATCGTTCTTTTTGTTACCCATTATGTATCATTAAGTTCTATTATGGCGGGTTTCACCTTTCCATTCAGCATTGCTTTCATTTTTAAGACAACGGTACCTTCCATTCTTTTATATGGCATTGCTATCTGTGCCTTGATCCTGGTCACCCATCAAAAAAACATTGAACGCCTACTCAAAGGGCATGAGTCTAAAATTTACTTGTTCAAGAAAAAATCAAAAGTTTAAACATTTTGGGTACAAGATTTGTTAAGTATTTCAAAATGATTGAAAAACTATTGATAAACTAAATCAACATATTATGAAGAGGGTTTTTAAATACACAAGCATGTTCCTTTTGGGAGTCTCGTTGGTGGGATGTGCTACATCGGCAATTACAGGTCGAAAATACCTGAAATTGGTGGATCCAAAAGCTGTGAACGAACAGGCTGCTTTAGCATACAAGGATTTTTTAAGCAAAAATGGATCTAAGGTAGTAACAGGAACATCCGCTGCAACACAGGTAAAACGTGTGGGAAATAACATCGCTGCGGCAGCGAACAAATATTTGCAGGAAAGAGGTCTCGCAGACCAATTCGATTTCAACTGGGAATTTAACTTAGTGCAGAGTGATGATGTGAATGCTTGGTGTATGCCAGGTGGTAAAGTTGCGGTTTATACAGGTATCTTACCTATCGCACAAAATGATGTTGGTCTAGCTACGGTAATGGGTCATGAGATTGCACATGCGATCGAAGAACATTCCGTTGCCCAAGTATCCAATGCAATGGCAGCTCAATTGGGCGCACAGGTATTGGGTGCTGCTGGTGCCATGTCGGATAACAAATATTTAGGTATCATCAACCAATTGTATGGTGTTGGCTACCAGATCGGTTCATTAAGCTTCTCCCGTAAGGATGAGTTGGCAGCTGATAGAGCTGGATTGATCTTGATGGCCATGGCCGGATATGATCCACGGGAGTCTGTTAAATTCTGGGAAAGAATGGCGGCCGGTAAAACCGGATCACCTCCAGAGTGGTTAAGTACTCACCCGAGTGATGCCCGTCGTATCAATCAGTTGCAATCACTAATCCCTGAAGCGATGAAATATTATAAAAAATAAAAGATATTCAACAACAATAGAAAATCTCTTAAGGAGCGAACCATTTGGTCGCTCCTTTTTTATTTCATAATTTTCTGTTACGAAATCATTATTTCAACGACTAATTATAAACTAAGTAAATAAATTATGGAATTAACGATCAGCAACCTTACAAAAACCTATAATAATGGTGTTAAGGCTTTAGATAATGTCAATCTGAACATCGGCCCAGGCATGTTCGGACTTTTAGGACCAAACGGAGCCGGAAAATCATCCTTGATGCGGACAATCGCCACTTTGCAATCTCCAGATTCAGGCGAAATCCAATTCGGCGATATCAATGTTCTAAAAGAAAAAAATGCATTAAGAAGAGTTTTAGGGTATCTTCCGCAGGAATTTGGTGTATATCCCAACCTTTCTGCAGAAGACCTTTTGGATTATTTTGCCAACCTTAAAGGCATCAGCAACCGTCAGGATAGAAAGAAGATAGTTTCCGAGGTATTGGAGATCACCAATCTTGCCGCATTCCGAAATAAGAGCGTAAGCGGGTATTCAGGAGGTATGAAACAACGTTTCGGAATTGCCCAGATGTTGTTGAACAATCCTAAATTGATTATCGTGGATGAGCCTACTGCGGGTCTGGATCCTGCAGAACGTCATCGTTTTTTGAATGTGCTGCGTGAGATAGGTGCTGAGCATACCGTCATCTTCTCTACCCATATCGTAGATGATGTACGGGAGTTGTGCCATGAATTGGCCATCATGAATGGGGGAAAAGTACTTTTCCGTGGTTCTTCTGTGGAAGGCACCACCCATCTTCAGGATAAAATATGGAAGAAAAGAATCGAACGTGCTGATTTTGAAACCCAGAATAGCATCCATAATATTATCTCCTCGAATTATAACCAGGATAATACCTTAAATATTCGTGTCTACCATGATGTTCGACCGGATGAATCCTTCGAGCCGGCTACGCCTATTTTGGAAGATGTTTATTTTGTTGCATTAAAGCAGGATATCGTTCATGTTTAGTACCATATTCTTCTTTGAAATAAAGCGTTGGTTGAAGCAACCTGTGTTTTATGTCTATTGTGCCATTTATTTTGGATTGGCTTTGTTTACCTCTTTATCCAACTTGGGAGCTTTTGATGGTGTTACTTCCACCACAACCAATCCAATTTATATCAATGCACCTTTAAGTATTGCGGCATTTTTTAATTCATTTGCCACATTGATCTACTTTCTGTTGCCTACCATTGTTGGCGCATCGGTGGCCAGGGATTACATGTACAATGTGCATACCCTTTTATTTTCTTATCCTTTAAATAAACCCACCTACTTATCGGCAAAATTCCTGAGCTCTTTGGTCATGGTGACCATCATAGCCCTATTATGTGCCTTAGGTTATTATGCTGCTCAATTTTTCCCTAATATTAATGCTCAATTATTGGGACCTAACAATTTTAGGGCTTATGTAGAAGGATTTTTTGCGACCATATTCCCGAATTTTCTGTTGTTTGGCAGTATCATCTTCGCCTTGGTCACTTTTACAAGGAGTATCTATGTAGGGTTTATTGCCGTATTGATCCTCTTATTGCTTCAAAGCTTGTTGGATATCTATACGCGCGATGTGGACAATCGGTATATGGTGGCCCTACTGGATCCTTTTGGTTTTGAACCGATTCAGTATTATACCAAATATTGGAGTGTGAATGAGCGAAATGTCAACCTCTTGCCAATCAAAGGTGTCCTGCTTTATAACCGATTGATCTGGATGGGGGTAGCTTTGATCATCTTAACTTTTGTCTATAAAACCTTCAGTTTTTCCCAATCGGCCTTTACGTTCAAACGTGCAAAAGAGGGAATTAGAACCGTAAAAGATAATTTCGGAAGTATCATTACGATCAATCTTCCTAAGGTTACTTATAACCATGGTTTCTGGGATAACCTGAAGTTAAGTTGGCGGATTTCACATATCGATTATAAGTTCTTGATTCGGAATTGGACTTTTTATATCCTCATGGCATTTGCCTTTTTGTTCGTATTGATGGCCTTGAGCATCAGTGGACAATTGTATGGAACCACGACTTATCCGGTTACTTGGCAGATGTTGCAAACCATGTCCGGCATGTACCAGTTCTTCTTGTTGATCATGGTGATGCTATTTGCCGGTATGTTGATCCAACGTTCCAGACAAGCGAATATGAACCTGTTGTTGGATGCTACTTCGGTACCAAACTGGGTACAGCTCCTTTCAAAGGCTTTGGCTTTGTACAAAATGGTACTTACTGTTTTTACCGTCAGTTTATTGAATGGTTTGATCTATCAGATCTATCAAGGATATTATCATTTCGAAATCGGGCACTACCTTTATGAAATCTATGTGTTGGGCAGTTTGTCCTTTATTTTTCTGATCCTTTTTGCACTTTTTGTCCATAGCTTCTTTAAGAACTATTTTATCGGATTTATCATCTGCCTTTTTGTGATTATTGGTGCGCCATTTTTACCTCAGATCGGCGTAGAGCAACGTATATTTATTTTTAATGCCGATCCGGGATTTGACTATTCAGATATGAATGGTTATGGAAATCTTAGACCTTTCCTATATTATCGATTATATTGGATGTTGTTAGGGCTTGTCTTGTTTGCCATCACCTTGATATTCTGGCGAAGAGGTATTGTTTCGGGTATCAAAGAAAAGTTTGCTTTAGCGATGAACCGCTTTAAACCAGCCATTGCTATCCCTATGTTGATTAGTTTAGTTGCTTTTGTGGGGTTAGGTTATGCGATTTATCACCATAATAATATAGCGGAACCTTTTCTTTCCTCCAAAGATTATGAACTGCAGCGGGTAGATTACGAGAAGAAATACAAAAAATACAGTTTAATGGCTGCTCCTCGGTTGACGGGTGTGTTTGTGGAGGTGGATATGGATCCCAAAAACAGAAACTTGTTCATCAATGGGCGTTTTACCTACCAGAATAAAACCGATCATGCTATCGACTCGATTTTCCTGAATTATTCCGAAGGTGATCTGCTTACAGATATTCGTTTTAAGAACAATGCCCAAGAAGTCCTGAACGATAGTGTACTCCATGTGCGACTTTATAAACTTGCTCAACCATTGATGCCGGGTGATAGCATGGAGGTGGTTTATCAGATCAAGAATAAGCCACATACTTTTCTCGATGATCGTTCAGAAGTGATTCGAAATGGTACCTTTTTCAATAATAGTATCTTCCCTTCGCTTACTTATGTGCATATGGCGGAGGTTGAGAACAACGATGTTCGTGCTAAATATGGATTGCCTCCAAAGGATCGCATGGCGGATCCTAGAGACAGCAGTAAATTAGGGAATAATTACATCAGCCAAGATGCCGATTGGATCAATTTTGAAGCGATATTGAGCACCAATACCGATCAGATTGCCATTGCACCTGGATACCTGCAAAAGGAATGGGAAAAAGATGGGAAGCGTTATTTCCATTATAAAATGGATGCACCAATCCTCAATTTCTATGCATTCATTTCTGCTAAATTCAACGTTAAGAAGGAGAAGTATAAAGGCAAGGATTTGGAGATTTATTACCATGCATTCCACGATTTCAACTTGGATCGCATGATGGCTTCCATGAAAAAATCCTTGGATTATTATGAAGCTAACTATAGTCCTTATCAGTTCAATCAAATGCGTGTGATCGAGTTCCCTAAAACTGTGGGTACTTTTGCTCAGGCATTCGCCAATACAGTTCCTTTTTCGGAAGCCATCGGTTTTATTGCAAAAATCGATGAAAGCAAGGAGGATGCGGTCGATTATCCGTATTCGGTTACTGCGCATGAATTTGCACACCAATGGTGGGCGCATCAAGTGATAGGTGCACAGGTAAAAGGGGCAACCATGATGTCGGAATCCCTATCAGAATATAGCTCGTTAAAGGTGTTGGAGCAAACGTATGGGAAGGGACAGATGCGTAGGTACTTGAAAGATGCCTTGGATTCATACCTTCAAGGTAGAGCAGCAGAGCACTTAGGGGAAAATCCATTGATGTTCAATGAAAACCAAGGTTATATCCACTATAACAAGGGTTCTGTGGTGATGTATGCCATGAGTGAATACCTCGGGGAGAAGCCATTCAATAACTTTTTGAAAGAATACTTGAACAGGACGGCCTTTCAAAACCCGCCATATACTACTTCGTTGGAATTTGTTGGTCTATTGAGACAGCATACGCCAGATTCTTTGCAATACCTCATCAAGGATATGTTCGAAACCATCACGCTTTATGATAATAAAGTCAATGATGTGACCGTAAAGGATCTTAAAAATGGTAAATACGAGTTGACCATGGATTTCCAGGTATCCAAATATAGAACCGACCCGAAAGGGAAGGAGGTCTTTGAGGATGTGAAAGGTACGATGCTGAAAGGGAAAGATGGAAAAGAGGAAATTAAGTCATTGCCTTTGCAGGATTACGTGGAGATTGCGGTTTATGGGGATAAGAAAGAGGGGAAAGCTTCCAAGAAGATGGAAGATAATCCGATCTATTCGAAGAAAGTGAAGATTGATAAGATCAATAATAAGGTGAAATTGATCTTGGATCAAAAGCCGATTGAAGTGGGCGTTGATCCGAATAACATTTTGATCGATAGGAATTCCAGTGATAATCGGATGATGGTGAAGAATTAAATTATGTACCTTTGGCATTCATAGTTTTGAACCATGCATATACAGGATTTAATTATTAAGGATAAGGAGGCGATTGATATTCAGGATGTGTTCTTGAGTGAAAGCAATCGGGAGAGTATTAATCAATTGATTAAGGAAAATCTTTATGTGGAGGAATTAAGTCGCTATGGATTACCTGTAAGCAATAAAATATTGTTGTTTGGTAGTTCGGGATGTGGCAAGACGACTAGTGCCAAAGGTATTGCAAAAGCCTTGGGAAAACCCTTGATTATCTTGAATTTAAGTAATGTGATCAATGCCAGGATTGGTGAGACCTCGCAGCATTTAAAGCAGGTTTTTGATCGTGCTGGAAGGGATAAAGCCGTTTTGTTTTTGGATGAGTTTGATCAGATTGGTAAGGCTAGGGGCGAGGATGAGAATGATGTAGGGGAGATGCGTAGATTGGTGAATACCTTGATTCAATTGATTGATTATTTTCCGGAGGATTGTGTGTTGATTGCTGCAAGTAATCATGTGGATATTATTGATTCTGCGTTGATCAGGAGGTTTCAGTTGAGGTTGTCGTATGAAATGCCAATTCGGGAAGCCTTGGATGATTATTATGATAAATTGTTGGTTAGGTTTCCTGCTGATCTGCATCCTGAAGAAAGGATCTATGGGATTTCCTATGCGGAAGCAAAAGATTTTGCTTTGAAGGAAGTGAAGAAAAAGTTGATCGCGGAGTTGGAAGGGAAGGGGTAAAGTTTTTTTACGTCAGAGGAACCTAAAACGTCATTGCGAGGAACGAAGCAATCTTTCTTTAATGTCATCCTTTCTTTTTTTTGTCATCCTGAGCGTAGTCGAAGGATCTGTACGGGTACAAACGAACAGATGGTTCGACTACGCTCACCATGACATGGCTAAAGATTGCTTCGTCGTGCCTCCTCGCAATGACGCAAACTCGTCCTCGCAATGAAGCATATTTCGCAATGACGCAATACCAGTTTACCTACCTATACATTTCCTCTCTTTGGGCTTTTACAGCTTCCGAGTTTATATACTCATCATAAGTCATCAACTTATCAATAATTCCATTAGGCGTCAATTCAATAATCCTGTTCGCTACAGTCTGCGTCAACTCATGATCTCGTGAAGTAAACAACATCGATCCTCTGAAATCATTCATACCATTATTCAATGCGGTAATAGACTCCAGATCCAAGTGGTTGGTCGGCTCATCAAAGATCAAGAAGTTTGCACCCTGCAACATCATCCTGGAGAACATACAACGCATTTTCTCTCCTCCCGACAGTACTGAACATTTCTTCAATACCTCTTCGCCAGAGAACAACATCTTCCCTAAGAATCCACGGATAAATTGCTCATCCGCATCCGGTTTAGTGGTATAATCCCTTAACCAATCTACCAAATTTTCTTCGCGGCCTTCAAAGAAAGCAGCGTTTTCAATCGGCATATCCGCAGGTGTAATCGTGATACCCCATTTAAATTCCCCAACGTAATCCTTATCTCTTCCGGCAAGAATATCATAAAAGGCAGAAGTAACTAAGTTATTCTCAGCAAGTACAGCAATCTTATCCCCTTTATTGATCATAAAGCTGATGTTTTTGAAGTAAACTTCACCATTCACTGTTTTACCAAGGTTTTCCACGTTCAGAATCTGATCTCCCGGTTCACGGTCCATCAAGTTGAACATGATCGCTGGATACTTTCTGTTCGAAGGCTTGATCTCATCCAAATTGATTTTATCCAACGCCTTTTTACGGGAAGTAGCCTGTTTGGATTTGGAAGCATTGGCCGAGAAACGACGGATAAATTCCTGAAGTTCCTTCACCTTATCTTCCATTTTCTTATTCTGATCAGCACGTTGTTTAAGTGCTAATTGAGAAGACTCGTACCAGAAGGTATAGTTACCTGTGTAGATGGACATTTTTCCGAAGTCAATATCCACAATATGCGTACATACAGCATCCAAAAAGTGACGGTCGTGGGAAACAACCAAGACAATCGCTTCATAGCTTGCCAAGAAATCCTCCAACCAAGCAATGGTGTTGATGTCCAAGTCGTTGGTAGGCTCATCCAGGATCAGGATATCCGGTTTTCCGAATAAAGCTTGGGCCAATAATACCCTTACTTTTTCATTACCATCCAATTCCTTAACCAATTTATAGTGTTGCTCTTCTTTGATTCCCAAATTGCTCAATAGAGTAGCGGCATTACTTTCCGCATTCCAACCATCCATCTCGGCAAATAAGCTTTCTAATTCTCCAGCACGTTCTCCATCTGCATCCGAAAAATCTTCCTTCATATAGATGGCATCTTTCTCCTGCATGATTTTGTATAGATCCTGGTTACCCATCAATACGGTTTGAATGACGGTGAATTCATCAAAAGCATAGTGGTTCTGGTTTAATACAGACATACGCTCACCTGGGGTGAATGCAACTGAACCGGAGGTAGGGTCTACCTCACCAGAAATGATCTTTAGGAACGTGGATTTTCCAGCACCATTAGCGCCGATAATACCATAACAATTTCCTGGAGTGAATTTTAAGTTGACATCTTCGAATAGAATACGTTTTCCATAACGAAGGGATAGATTCGATACATTAATCATGGCGCAAAGATACGGTTATTTCTTGATAATTAGAACAGTATTCCTAGCTGGGAATTTGGCCTAGATTTTCTCCAATTCCAAGGAAAGGGCTTTCAGATCTTGCTTCATCAGATTGATGTTTGATTCTAATTGATCATACATATCCGCACGGTTTTCCAGTTGCTCACTGCTATATTTTCCGCCCGTACCAAAATACAAATCCAATAGTTCCTGTTCCGGCTTCTTGTTGATCTGCCCAAAACTCGTCCATTTTTGAACAATCTGCTCACGCAAGGAATTATTTAAACCATTTTCTGGGCTCTTATAATTTAGGTAATACCATACTGCAGGAGGGAAGTTCTGGGAAACGGGCGAGCCAAACCAGATATCCTTTAATGCATTCCGTTTATGATGGAATTCTATGGATTCATCGTTCATCAACATCATCACCCCAAAAGTAGCTTCTGCCAAACCCGTACTGATGCCCACAACGGAACTGGCTTTGTCATTTTTGATGATCCCTTCCGTTAAAATGGCGCCTAAGGCGCCCACCACAATCGCACTGATGGTCAGTTTCGATTCCCGTTCATTACTCCTTCCGATCAGGTAATTTGCAATCTGGCTGGTGCGCTCCTCTTCACAATCCATTTCCGAGGAAATAGCTGAAATCTCCAGAGAAGACATATTGATCTTATGATCGATTTCCTGTTTAAGTTCCAAAATCTCCACTCGATATTGCAGATCTTCCTTGCTTTTTGGGTTCGCTCGCAATTCAGCATACCGGGTAATGGTATTCAGGATGCCAATGGCGTTTGCCATGTTCAGATTGTTGAAAGACAGTCGATCCTTTAGCAATGGTGATATCACGCGTTCATGTAAGGGAATAGGAAGGCTATCCAAACTATATTGATAGATGTTCTGCTGGTTACAGTTGCTATGTTGAAGCAAATCCTTAATCTCCAAATTTTTCATGCTTCGGCAAGAGGAAAGCAGCCCAATTGTTAACATAAAAGGCAGAAGAATTTTAATTCGATGCAAAGTTAGTGTAGGCATAATCAATCGGGTTCGTGTTAGTGTAATTAACTTGAATAGATTCCGCACTCAAATATGGAATAAAAGTATGATAAAATTAAAAAAAATGATTTTTGCCGATGATTTCTCAAAAAATTAGTTTCTTTACAATGTTTTATGATAAATAACTCAATAAACCAAATTAATGGATAATTTTATTTCAACCTTCTCCGGACTAGTCTGGAGTGAAGTCTTTATAGGTCTTTGTTTAATTACAGGGCTTTATTTTTCAATCCGAACCGGCTTTCTTCAAGTAACCTACCTCAAGGATATGCTTCGGCTTTTATTTGCCAAAAAGAAATCTGATGAAGGGATTTCCTCGTTTCAGGCGTTTGCATTGGCCATATCCGGTCGTGTGGGTACCGGAAATATTATCGGGGTAGCAACAGCGATCTTTTATGGAGGACCGGGCGCGATTTTTTGGATGTGGATTATTGCCTTTTTAGGATCTGCTTCTGCTTTTGTGGAAGCAATGCTTGGGCAGTTATATAAACGGAAGGAAGGGAACGAATTCCGTGGTGGTCCGGCTTATTATATTGAAAAAGGATTAGGTGTTAAATGGTATGCTATTCTATTTGCGGTGTTGACCGTAATCAGTGCTGGGTTATTATTGCCTGGTGTTCAAAGTAATGCCATTGCATCATCCGCATTTAATGCCTTTGAAATTCCGACCAATTACACCGGTATTGGCATTGTGATACTTTTGGTACTCATCATTTTTGGAGGTGTTAAGCGATTGGGGACTGTAGCTGAATATGTGGTCCCATTTATGGCAGGAGGGTATATCCTAATGACCTTGATCATCATCGGAATGAATTACCAACAGATCCCAGAGGTGTTTTCCTTGATCTTCCGATCGGCATTTAGTGTGGATGCTACTTTTGGTGGAATTATAGGAATGGCGATTGCTTGGGGGGTAAAAAGGGGGATATATTCAAACGAAGCAGGTCAGGGTACTGCTCCTCATGCTGCTGCAGCAGCAGAGGTTAACCATCCTGCACAACAAGGACTTGTCCAAGCATTTTCTGTTTATGTAGATACGTTATTTGTTTGTACAGCTACCGCTTTGATGATCCTGTTCACTGGGATGTATAATGTAACAGAAGTTGATGCGGCAGGTAAAGCAACTACATTTATTACTGAAAATCTTCCAGGAGTAGATTATAATGGATTTACGCAGGCCGCTATTTCCCACCATTTTCCTGGTTTTGGAAATGAATTTGTAGCTATCGCTTTATTTTTCTTTGCTTTTACCACCATTATGGCGTATTTCTATTATGCAGATACCAATATTGCCTACTTGATCAAAAATGAAAGAGCCAAAAAGATTGTTGGATTACTTTTCAAGGTTGTATTTCTTTCTACGGTTTATTTTGGTACTATCCGTAAAGCTGATACGGCTTGGGCGATAGGTGATGTGGGTGTGGGATTGATGGCTTGGGTCAATATAATCGCTATTTTATTAATGAGTAAAATTGCCATGAAGGTATGGAAGGACTATAAAGAACAGCGCAAGCGCGGGATCGAAGATCCAACTTTTGATCCAAAAGCTATTGGACTCAAGAATGCTGACTTCTGGGAAGAAAACAATGAAAAAAAATAAAAGACACTTATTAGTTCAATCAGCTATCTGAATTTAGGATATAAATAAAGGGGCTATTTCAATGGAAATAGCCCCTTTACTGTTTTAAAATGACTTAACGTATACCAAAGCAAGTTGTTGCAAATACGAGAACGAAAGCCACAACTAGTAAGAGTACTAAAGTGGTCAAGGGTGTCCTTTTCATGTTAGTTTATCATTAAGTTTAAAATGGTGATGTTCTTAAAGTTACATATATTTTTTTACCAATGAAATAATAATTAATTAAAATTAAATATGGATTTATAGATTCTGATGATAATGTGCTACTTTTGAACCACGTAAATATTAATCTAGGCTTATGAAAGAAGGCAGATTTTGGGCCTTACTACCTTTATTGTTTTTTGTAGTAATCTATTTTGCAGGCTCTTATATATTGGGTGATTTTTATGCATTACCCGTTTTGGTCGTTTTTGTATTGGCATTATTTGTAGCATTTTTCCAATTCCCTAAGATCACATTCCAAGAAAAATTGAAGGGTTTTGCCCAGGGAGCAGGAAATGAGAACATCCTGATCATGATCTTGATTTTCTTATTGGCAGGCGCTTTTGGTGAAGTCTCCAAGAATATCGGTGCCATATCATCTACCATCAATTTTGCGCTTACTTACGTTCCGCCGCAATTTGTGATTGCCGGTTTGTTTCTGGTTTCCTGTTTTATTTCCACTTCTTTAGGAACTTCTGTTGGAACCATCGTGGCTTTGGCACCCATTGCCGTAGGATTGGAAAACAACATCCAAGGGATTATGGCTATCGCCTTGGCCGCAGTTATTGGAGGGGCCATGTTTGGGGATAACCTTTCCTTTATTTCTGATACGACCATTGCCGCAACCCGGACCCAAGGAATAGGCATGAAGGAGAAATTTAAGGTAAATTTCCGAATGGTATTACCTGTGGCTATCCTTGTTTTTATTATTTACAGTGTGATGGGTTGGCAAATGTTGGCAGATGCTGAAGATATCAAAGTCGGTTCATTTGAACTCGTCAAAATAGTACCGTATGTATTGGTTTTTGTATTGGCATTACTAGGGGTCAATGTGATCTGGACCCTAGGCATTGGCATTGTGTCCGCCGGCTTGATTGGTTTCTTTACCCAATCCATTGATTTCTTAGGATTTTTAAAATCTATTAACGATGGTTTTGCAGGGATGTTCGAACTGAGTATATTATGCTTGATCATCGGTGGGGTAGTGGGTATTATCCGGATGAACGGTGGTATTGAATTTTTATTGAACATGGTCACCAAAAGAATCAATTCTAAAAGGGCTGCTGAGCTAGGTATTGCCTTTCTGGTATCCTTGGTCAATTTAGCCATTGCCAACAATACCATTACCATCGTTATCGTGGGGCCTATTGCCAAGGAAATTTCCGATAAGAACCAATTGGAGGGCAGCCGGGTGGCGAGTATTTTGGATACGGTTTCCTGTTTTATCCAGGGCATAGTGCCCTACGGAGCACAAATATTGGCCGCTATGGCAGCAGCCAATGTGCTTTTATCCGAAAAAAATCTACCGCTGATGTCTCCAGTTGATGTCATGCAATATTTATACTATCCATTTTTAATGGGTATAGTAACCTTTTTGGTTATTATCTTCAAGAAACGTCAGGCAAACCCTCAAACCGGTTAAAACCTGAATGCGAAGCCTATATGAACGTTTTTCAAATATCTACGAAAAAATCGTATTTTTATTAAAAGTATATATTTTTATTGAAAATCTAATTATTATGAAAGCATTCAGAAATTTAATCATTTATACCCTACTTCTAGCTTCCACGTCAATCGATGGTCATGCACAATCCTTAACCCCTGGTAAAGACCTACATTTTACAGCAGGTATAAATACCGATCTAAAACCAGATAATCTCAAGAATAAGTATATTCTGCTTGATTTTTGGGCCACTTGGTGTGCGCCATGTTTAGAAGGTATGCCACATATCAATAGTTTACAGAAAAAATTTAGCCAGGTTAAAGATTTATATTTCTTATCTATTACTGATGAGCATGTCGGTAAAGCAAAACAAATCGTAGAACGATTTTCTTTTGAAACCCATGCCGTTTCTGACAGTACTGGAAATCTGCATAAAATCTTTGATATAAAAACCCTTCCAACAGCTATTTTATTAGATCGAAAAGGAACGGTGAAATGGAAAGGTAACCCTAAAGACATCACTTCGGAAATGCTTGAGGCGCTTATAAACAATCAAGATATTACGGTAGAATCTACCAAGATTCAATCCATTAACTCCGAACCTCCTGCCATAGCAAGTGTAAGAAATACGAATCTAGGTGGCCAAGTGGAGAAGGCAAAGGAAATGGCAGCGGAATTTATGGCCATCTACAATAATCCCTCAATTATAGAATATTTATTTTTGGAAAGGAGTACTTCTAATAATTTCTCAAAATCATTTTCATACAAGCATCAAGATTCAAGATTTACCTATAAATTAGCAGTTCCATTCCGTGTCTTTGCCGCTGAACTTATGGGTATCAGTACCTCCTCAATTGAACTATCAGATTCTTTGGAAAACCTTAAAGTAGATTATTGTTATAAAGGAGGTAATCGTTATTTGGATAGTGCTTGGCGAGTGGATGCATTATTGAATAAACTGAACATCCAAATGGATTCCAATTTGCATACAGTTGAAGTGTTTGAACTTGGAATTTTTGATAATAATTTAATTCAAACGTCCTTAAATAAAAATAAAAATGGTTTCAGTCGGACTAGTTCATCCGATGGACATCAAATTATTGCAGTTGACAATGTGCCACTCCGAGAGCTTGCCGATGTTTTACAAGATAATTTCGGAAATTATTTTCGATGGAAAGGAATCCTAAATGATTCAAAATATGATCTAGTCTTAAAAGCCAGTGATCTGATGGAACTTAAAAAATCATTGGGCATATATGGTATATCTCTTGATTCTAAACTCGAAAAGGTGAATAAATTTCGGTTTTCAGAGGGTAGAAATAAACTATGACAAGACCATACTTGGTTCTTACTGCAAGTGATGTGTAAGTGACATGTAAGTGAGGTGTAAGTGCCAAAAGGCACTTACACCATACTTACATGATGCTTTTACCTTGCTTTTACTACGGCTACAATATAGCGGCTTCGGTTTTTATTCTTTTTACGATATCATAGATCAAAGGATAGGTATTATCCTTTACTTTTTTCAGTTCGGAGACTTTAAGCCATTCCGCGGCATCAATATCTTCTTCTAATTGGGGAGTAAGTTTAGGGATTTTATTCACACCCATATCGTACCATTTTGTTTGCTTAAGCACAAACTTTCCTCGCATGTAATAAGTATGGTATGAAGTGGCCACTTTTTTTCCTAGGTAGTTGATCTTCACGCCACATTCCTCTTCCACCTCTCTTTTGGCGGCTTCTTTCATCTTTTCACCATCCTCCACTTTACCTTTTGGAAGATCCCATTTTCCCAATCGGTGAATAAATAAATATTCGCCATTTCCGTTTTTTACTAAGCCTCCAGCAGCTTTAATAATCCTGGTGGTACTGATGATATTCTTGAAAACTTTTTGGAAATTTTCGTGTATGTATAAGTAGATTGTTTTTTCTTGAAGTTTTGAAGACTCTATAAAAAGTTTTTCCAAATCAATGTCTTGTAAACCAATCGTTTGAACATTTTCTTTTATATGAGGGGTGAAATCTGCCAAAATTAACAGAGATTGGTTCATATAAATTTTATAAATTTGTGCCATGAATTATTTAAATGAGGTTGAACAAAAAGTTGCTGAATCCTTATTGCAAATTAAAGCAATAAAATTACAACCTAAAAGTCCTTTTACATGGGCCTCGGGTTGGAAGTCACCAATCTACTGTGATAATCGAGTAACTTTATCTCATCCCGCTATCCGTACATACATCCGTCAGAAGCTTTCCCAATTGATCCAAGAGGAATTTGGATCGGTGGATATGATCTCGGGTGTGGCAACGGCAGGTATCCCTCAAGGTGTACTTGTAGCACAGGATCTAGGTTTACCTTTTTCCTATGTACGCAGCAGTGCGAAAGATCATGGTCGTCAGAATCTTATTGAAGGAGAGGTGATTTCTGGTCAACGTGTAGTTGTGGTGGAAGATTTGGTTTCTACAGGAAAAAGCAGCTTAGTCGCTGTTAAAGCCTTACGCGAAGCAGGATGCAATGTGGTGGGGTTGGTTTCAATCTTTACTTACGGTTTGGATGAAGCCCGCAAAAACTTTGAAGATGCGAAATGTACTTTCCACAGTTTATGTAATTATGAGGCCTTGATTCGGGTAGCTGCCTCAAACAGTTATATCAAAGAATCGGATATTGAACTGTTGGAAAAATGGAGACAAGATCCAGCTTCTTGGAACCCTGAATTATAATAATTGAATTATTCGCTATGACTATCATTCAAAATTCTACCATTATCCATAAACCTTTAGAAGAGGTTTATCAATTTCTAGCAGATTTGAACAACCATGAGCAATTGATGCCAGATAATATCTATAACTGGACCTCAACTGCTGATGAAGCGAAGTTCACCATCAAAAACATGGCAAAACTAGCGTTGAGAATCAGCGAACGTATAGAGAACAAAGAATTAGTTAGTGTACCATCGGAAGAAGCACCATTTGCAATTACCTTGCGTTGGAAAGTGGAACCAGAAACAGAAACAACTACAAAAGCTACGTTTGTTATTGAAGCTGAACTGAATATGATGATGAAGATGATGGCTTCCGGCCCACTTCAGAAATTGGTGGATCACCAAGTTACACGACTTAAGGAAGTTTTAGGTTAATAATCTTGTAGCTTATAGATAAGCTTTATAAAATATAGAAAAAGCAGCTTTTAAAAGCTGCTTTTTTTATTCGACATTAAAATTTCTCCAATTTTTTAGCTTATTATTTAAAAGGAATAGGAGATATGGGTTAAGATCCTGTTCCCAGCATGTATCCTATGGTTTCCAAGGTCCTGATGTATCGGTTTTTGGAAATTAATCCCTAGGGAGAGCCTGTTCCAGTTGCTTTCCACTCCAATACTTCCATTCAGCAAATCTCCTCCGGTTTCATGGACCAAAAAATCATTATTCCGATCTTTCCATTGGTTTTCATAGGCTAATCCTAGATTTGGAGCTATTCGTTTGTCCTTTCCCAAAGCGATCTTATAATAGGCTGAGGCATTGGCTGCTATTTTATTGCCGTAACGATAGTGATCTTTGTTCTCGGTATTGATCTTATAGCTGACGTTACTGTTGATTCCAAAATCTTGAATCCGGATATCATACATCAAACTTGGGATGAAGTCTAAAGATCCTGTTCCTAATTGAAAAATATTGGGATTTACGGATTGTGCGTTTTTTTGTTCCTGAACATCGTATTTACCCGAAGGTAGCTTCAAGCCCATACCTAACCAAAGGCCTTGTACGATAAGTTTATTCTGCTTAGAACTACTAGATCGACCAAACACTTGGTAATAACCATGGATGACCAGGTCGCTTAGACCATTTTTTCTCCTTAACGAATTATTACCTTCAGTAAATTTTTCATTGAAGTTATAGGGGATGATGCTGAGGACTCGCCATTTCTCCTTGATGTTCCATGCGCCCCATAATTCCATGGATTGATATTTTTCATCAGTAGTTAATACTGATCGATTGCCCTGTACGTCCAACTGTGTCGTCAATTTGTTGAATTGATAGCGTAATCCGACAAAGCGCTTGTTGAAATCGGGCAAAAGTCCGATATAGTTACCTCCAACGCCACATCCACAGATGTCGCAAGCAAAGGTGGGTACAAAATGGAGAAATAAAAAAACGGATAAGATTATTTTTTTCATTAGAATTCGTGATATAAGCTGTTGTTAACAAAATTGTCATCGTTCAATGTGTTGAGAAAGGCCATTAATTGTTGGACTTCCAGATCTGATAACTCGATTTTAATTTTTTCTTTTAAAAAGGGATCCAGATTTTTGGTCGCCTTTATTTCCCTGCGGTAATGATTGATGACTGCTTCTAACGTTTTGAATTGCCCGTCATGCATGTAAGGAGCAGTGTATCGCAGATTTCGTAGGCTCGGCACCTTAAATTTCAAACGGTCTTCCTCTAATTGGGAGATTTCGAATCTACCCTGATCCTTGATGCTGTTTTCGCCAATACCATTATCCCGGTATTGTTGGTCTGTAAACAAAGGTTCCTGATGGCAGGCATTGCAATTGGCTTGAAAAATTACATAGCCAGCATTTTCCTCTGCCGAAAAGGTTGCTTCCATTCGCATTACTCTATCGTATTTCGACTGATCGGAAACCAGCATGACCATAAATTGCGACATGGCTTTGAACATGTTGATGCTATTGATCTCAGAGGTTCCAAAAACTTCCTTGAATAGCCTTGGATATGTATTCGACTGTTGGAGTTTTTGTAATACGTTGCTAAGTTTTTCATCCATTTCCAAGGGGTTCTCGATTGGGGCAATGGGGAATAGATCGAGGTGGAATACCCCGCCATCCCAAAAAAAAGATCTGTTCCAAGCCAGGTTGAAGAGTGGCATGCTGTTGCGTGTTCCCTGCCTGTCCTCAATTCCATGACTTACATCATGACCATGGTGTGTAAAGGCATGTTGCGCAATATGGCAACTTCCGCAGGAAATGCTATTGTCTCTTGAAAGGATTGGGTCGTAGAACAATTTTTTTCCCAATGCAAAGCCTTTCTCCGAAATAGGATTACCAGCGAAATTATAGGTGGGTTCAGGGAAATTCAGAGGCTTTTTAAAGCCCCTGAACTTGTTTTCAATGATTTCCTCTGATTTCTGGCAGGCAAATACCAAACTTAAAATCGTCACCATTACCCAAAAGATCTGCCTATTCATTTGGGAGTTTTTGTTGGTTGTGAGTATGGTCGTGCGTGAACATATCCTTATAATTATCGGCGATAAGATCATTAGGACCACTCACCATGACCATTGGATTTTTTGCGATGCTCATTTTATTTGTGCCATCCAAAGCTTTACCAATATCGACCAAAAGATGTATATCCGAACTGTAACCTGCCTTAACCTGTGCGGAACCAGCTTTGCCTAGATCCAGGTCGATGGTTTTGATGTTGTTCTTAGTGGGTTTATCATAGCCACCGAATAAACCGATGTGATAGGCAAACCGCTTCCTATCATTTGGAACAGCGTCAGAAATGCCCTCCATTTTGAAAAAGATATAACCTGAATTCCAACCCCAGTACATGCCTGAAGTCGCAATGTCTAAAACGCCTGTTCTATTTTCGGCTGGAGATTTACTGGTTTCTTCATCGATGCCTAGTATAAACTGCAAATGGGTGTAATTTCCTTCCGGTACCTCAAACATGGGGAATAGGGAGGACGGTTTTTCCGCGTCGATCAGAAAAAAGGATTCCTTTTTTGGTAGTATGAACACCTTGCCCTGATCATTGATCAGTTTAATGTCGCTGATATAATATTTAAGGATGTCGATCTTGTAACGTTCATTAAAACTGTTGCTGTATTCGCCAGTTTTCAATTGCAGTGTTTTTCCGGAAACAATATGGTCAAACTTTAGCTTAACGGATCCTTTTTTGTTCTGATCGTAAGTGATGTCATTTTTTTGACAAGAGAATAAGGTGCTACCTATTAATAGGCAACATAGGAATAATCTGATATTCATGGTTTTTTCGTTTAAATAAAATATTCAATAGGATTCCTGACCACATCATGGATATAGTAATAGGAATTTGGTTGAAAAAGAATATTAAATGAGAGGGGGACGGAAAAGACCTCCAACCAATAGTTTTGGATGCAGGTTGGAAGCGAAGAGGTTGTAGGGTTGTTCAGCGATCTCCGCGGAAATCGGGCGTTGTAAAGAAAACACCAATTCAAGCATAGAAATGCTCTCTTGTAGGTTTACTTTGAAGTTTTCCTGTTCATGTTCCTGTTGGGCTTTTAGTTTTTTAGCCAGGTAACATTGGCCATGACAATTGTTGTTTTCCATATTCCGCTGAATACAGAGGTACTTCTCAATATAATTTTGGTTGTAATAAAAAGAGGTACAAATCAACAAAGTACTGTTGCTCTGCAGCAACATAACAGGAATAAGCAGATATATTAACCATTTCTTCATTGATGCGACAAAGGTAAATCATGAATTGGGAAATCAAAAATTTTACAATGAATTAATTTTTTAGTCGTGCTACTAGGCTGTTCTGATGGATAGTTTTTGTATTTTTGGGAACTTTGAAAAACCGTAATTAAAAAAACAGCATGGAATTGAATTTAAAGCGACCTTTAGCATTCTTCGATTTGGAGACTACCGGTGTGAATGTTGCTACCGATAGAATTGTTGAAGTGTCGATATTAAAGGTTTCTCCTGGAGGAAAAGAAGAAACATTGACGCTTAAGGTAAATCCTGAAAGGCCTATTCCAGCAGAGTCATCCATGTTTCATGGTATCTATGACGAAGATGTAAAAGATTTGCCTCCTTTCAAGGCTCGTGCAAAAGAAATTGCAGAATTTATTGGCGACGCTGATTTAGCTGGTTATAATTCCAATAAATTTGATGTGCCTATGCTGATGGAGGAATTCCTTCGTGCTGGCGTGAACTTTTCGTTGGATGGCCGTGCATTTGTGGATGTACAGAATATTTTCCATCAAATGGAACAGCGGACATTGAAGGCGGCGTATAAATTTTACTGTGATCAAGACCTGACGAATGCCCATACGGCAGAGGCGGATGTGCGAGCTACCTATGAAGTGTTAAAAGCCCAGTTAAGTAAATACGATGGGGTAGATTATGAAGACAAGCACGGTCAGGTAAGTAAACCGGTGGTGAATGATGTGGAAGCTTTGCATAGTTTTACCAACTTGAGCAAGCCAGTGGATTTTGCTGGCCGTTTGGTATTTGATGAAGATGGTGATCCAACGATCAACTTTGGTAAACATAAGGGCAGAAAGGTGGTGGATATTTTCGAGGTGGAGCCAAGTTATTATGCATGGATGCAGAATGGCGATTTCCCTTTGTACACCAAAAAGGTGTTGGAGAATATATGGAACGATTACAAGAACAAAAGAAAAGAAAATAAGCAAGGGACAAGTGAGCCTGTAAGACCGTCTAATGTGGTAAAACCGGCATATAAAAAACAAGAACCGGCAAAACCGATCACGGATGATATGTTGAAAGGTTTACAAGATAAGTTTAAGAAATAGAACCAATATAATATTATGATGAAAACTGAGGAAGAAATAGAAAGAGTAAGTTGTTTGATTATCGGGTCTGGACCTGCGGGTTACACTGCAGCTATTTATGCAGCTAGAGCCGATTTAAAACCTGTTGTGTATACAGGTATGGTACCAGGTGGTCAATTGACCCAGACTACAGAAGTAGATAATTTTCCGGGATATCCGCAAGGGATTACTGGTCCGGTTATGATGGAAGATCTTCGTGCGCAAGCGGAACGTTTTGGAACTTCCGTTCGTTTCGGCTATGCGACAAAGGTTGATTTTTCAAGAGATGGTGGTATACATAAAGTAGAGATTGATGGGGTTAAGCATATTGAGGCTGAGACTGTTATTATCGCTACTGGTGCAACGGCTAAATGGTTAGGATTGGATTCGGAGCAAAAGTACAATGGTTTTGGAGTATCTGCCTGTGCGGTTTGTGATGGATTTTTCTTTAAAGGTCAGGATGTAGCGATCGTAGGCGCTGGAGATACAGCAGCGGAAGAGGCAACTTACTTGGCAAAATTGGCTAGAAAAGTATATATGTTGGTTCGTCGTGATGAATTCAGGGCTTCTAAGGCCATGGTTCACCGCGTGATGAACACCGAAAATATTGAGGTATTGTATAATACCGAGACTGAGGAGATTTTAGGAGATGGTCAGGTTGTAACTGGACTTCGCGTGAAGAATAACCAGACAGAGGCGGTAAGTCATATTGATATTACTGGATTTTTTGTGGCGATTGGGCATAAACCGAATACGGAATTGTTCCAAGGTGTTTTGGATATGGATGAGACTGGTTATTTGATTACCAAAGCAGATAGTACAGCGACGAATATTCCGGGAGTTTTTGCTTGTGGAGATGTGCAGGATCATGTTTTCCGTCAGGCGATTACTGCAGCTGGAACAGGTTGTATGTCTGCGCTGGAAGCGGAAAGATATTTGATGGCTAAACAGGATATTGTTTAGGTAGGAGGTTTTCGTCATTGCGAGGAACTTTACCCGTCATTGCGAGGAGGTACGAGGAAGCAATCTTCCCGCATGTCATGCTGAGCATCGTCGAAGCATCTGTTCGTATGTAACCGTACAGATCCTTCGACTGCGCTCAGGATGACAAAGGCTAAAGATTGCTTCGTTCCTCGCAATGACGCTTACCCTCACTATGACGTTCAAAGATTGCTTCGTTCCTCGCAATGACGCTTACCCTCACTATGACGTTCAAAGATTGCTTCGTTCCTCGCAATGACGCTTATCCTCGCAATGAACTGTGTATATATCCAAATAATAAATTAAATTTTCTCCAAATAATATTCTGATTAGGCCGCTTTTGCGATGTAGCCCTTTCCAGATTTTGCGATGGCGAATGCCTGTTTGATCAGTTTGTTCACCACTGCTATGATTGCGACCTTGTAGGGTTTTCCCTTTTCCATCAACCTCCCATAAAGCCCGCTGCAGGCGGTGTTGCTCCTGATGGCGGATATTGCCGCCATGTACAGCACCTTTCTGACCTGGCCCATCCCCATCTTGCAGATATGTCCCTTTCCCCTTACA
>NZ_PEAZ01000106.1:0-5196 GCF_002734245.1 Sphingobacterium sp. 1.A.4 | reverse complement strand
TATGTAGCGTAACTTTCTGGCCTCGAATGGGAAAGTCCGAGATCTCGGTGGAAGGCATGAAGCCCTTTGACTCCAACCTGTTGTTCTCATAGCCTGTCGGAGCAATATTAAGTTCATCTAAATAAATATGGAGCTGATTGTCGACCTGATCGACTTCTATGATCTGAAAGTATTCCAAAAGCCCTTCGGGCATCAACAAGGATAGTAATTTACGTTCGGCTTCTTGCAAGGGATAACTGTTTTAAAGATGCTAAACTAAGAAATTTTTAGTATTCCCCCCCAAGGATTCAGCTTGATCCATACTAACTACTAAATACTATAAAACTAAAAAAGCTCGTCATCCGACGAGCTTTTTTTCCGTACCTAGGGCGGGAATCGAACCCGCACTCCTTTAACAGGAACAGGATTTTAAGTCCTGCGTGTCTACCAGTTCCACCACCTAGGCAACTGAGCGAAAGACGAGATTCGAACTCGCGACCCCAACCTTGGCAAGGTTGTGCTCTACCAACTGAGCTACTTTCGCTTGAAGTGTTGCAAATATAGATATTTTCCCTTTCCCTCCAAAAAAATATGGTATTTATCTGAAAAAATATACCGTTTTAACCCCTTTAAACCTCTAACTGCCTCGTTTTTTAAGAGATATCAAATTCATAAAAAGAATGAATTATCCATCTAAATCATCCCGATTCCCTAGCATCCTAAAAATCAGATCTGTTTCATAACCTTTTCCCATCAGATACCGCACTAATTTGGAACGCTCCTGGTATGATAATTTAGCAATAGGCTTATCAATCTTCTTTTCAATAATCCCAGTTAATTTCGCTTCATAATCATCCAGGTCAATCTCTCGAAGCGCGATCTGGATCAATGGCTTCGAAATTCGTTTAAGTTTCAGCTGTTGAACTATCTTGATCTTTCCCCAACCTTGCATCCTAAATTTACCCAGCACATATGCCTTAGCAAACCGTTCCTCATTCAGGAAATTGCTTTCAATAAGCTTGGAGATGGTCTGTTCCACATCCTCCATATGCAATCCCCAATCGTACAGCTTATCCCTAACTTCCTGTTGAGCACGCTCTTGGTAGGCGCAATAACTTTCAGCTTTTCTTAAGGCTGCCAAAGGAGTTAATACCTTCTTCTTTTTTGACGCTTCATCCATACTGCAAATCTTCAAAAAATGCTGAACTTAACGAAAAAATGATGAAATTCGTTGCATATTTAATAGATAATGTATTCGATAGGTAAAGTTAATGAAATCGTAGGGGGGATGGCTATCAGAATTCCTAATTCTGATCAGCAGATCAGTGAATTAGTCTACGACAGCCGAAAAATCAGTCTGCCAGAAGAAAGTTTGTTTTTTGCGCTATCTGCCACCCGCGATGGTCATGAATTTATTGCCGATGCCTATAATCAAGGTATCCGTTCCTTTATAATCAGTAAGGATGTTCCATTTTTAATGGACAAAACCGATGTGAATGTACTCAAAATACATGATACCTTAAAAGCCCTCCAAGATCTGGCGGCATATCATCGAAAACAATTCCATTTCCCCATTATTGGGATTACCGGCAGTAATGGTAAATCCATAGTCAAAGCTTGGTTAACACAGATGCTGAGTATAGATAAAAAGGTTTATCAGAGTCCCAAGAGTTATAATTCGCAGATCGGTGTGGCGCTTTCCCTTTGGAACCTGCAGGGACATTATGATTTGGCCATTATTGAGGCAGGAATCAGTGAGCCCGGTGAGATGGATGCATTAGCAGCAATGATTAAACCCGATATTGGTGTATTTACCAATTTAGGGATCGCACATGCCCAACACTTCAAATCCAAAGAAGAAAAACTTGCGGAAAAGCTTAAGCTTTTCAAACAAAGCAACCTATTGATTGCAGGTTCTTTCTATGTTGCTAAAGAAATGGTAGAAAATAAACCATTATTCTCCTGGGGGTATCTGGAACAAGATGATTTGCAATTGCTAGAACAACAGCAAGTAGGGCAGGAAACACAGTTGGATATTCAATACAAGGGCAGTATCCATCAATTAAAAATCCCCTTTACAGACAAAGCATCTATTGAAAATGTGGTTTCCTGCGTGGCTATCATGCTAAATTTACAATATGATATCGCCAATATCCAGAAGCGGATTTATGGATTGAAACCCCTCGAGATGCGGCTTCAGTTGAAAAAAGGGATCAATAACAGTTCTATTATTGATGATTCCTATTCCAACGATCTTGCATCCTTAAAAATATCCTTGGACTTTTTGCAGCAGCAGAACCAATACCAAAAAAAGAGCATTATCCTCTCTGAAATGGATGGTCTGGAAGAGAACGAGAAGTTCCAAAAAAAGCTGTCAGAGATATTGAACGGCCAGTCTTTGAAAAGGCTGATCTGGGTAGGTAAGGACTATGATTTTCTATCAGCACTCCATATTCCTGAAAAATTGTTCTACCCAACAACGGCCAGCCTGCTGGAAGATCTCCATACTATTTCCATCGAAAAGGAAAGCGTACTGATCAAAGGTGCCCGAATCTTCCAATTTGAAAAAGTGGTGGAAAGATTGACACTAAGATCGCATGGAACGGTATTGGATATTAACCTCAATGCTCTGACCAATAATCTGATGGTCTATCGTTCTTTGATACCGCCACAGGTTAAATTAATGACCATGGTGAAGGCTTTCTCGTATGGTAGTGGAAGTTTTGAGGTTGCCAACCTATTGCAGTTTGCGAAAGTAGATTACCTTACAGTCGCATTTGCAGATGAAGGGGTAGAGTTGCGTTCTGCGGGCATTACATTGCCCATCATGGTGCTCAGTCCAGATGCAGATACTTTTTCCGCATTGATCAAACATGATTTGGAACCAGAGGTCTATAGCATGTCCTTTCTGAATGATTTCATCGCCTTTTTAAAAGATCAACATATAAAATCCTATAAGATACATCTGAAATTGGATACAGGCATGCATCGTTTAGGATTCTTTCCGGAAGAAATTCCAGTAGTAATCGATCGGTTAAAATCACAAGATCAGGTTGTCGTTCAATCATTTTTCACCCATTTAGTCGCATCAGGCGATCCAAAACAGGATGAATTTACGCAATATCAGATTGATACCTATTCGCAAAGCGCGAAACTATTGGAAGATGGGCTAGGCTATAACTTTATCCGCCATGTCGCCAATACATCGGGGATCGTCAGATGGCCAGACGCACATTTTGATATGGTCCGATTGGGAATTGGTTTATATGGGGTGGATATGGACCGGAAATTGGAAAACTTAGAGCAAGTAAGTACCTTGCGTACAACAGTGACCCAATTGAAGGATCTAAAAGCCGGAGAAACGGTAGGATATGATCGAAAAGGTGTCTTACATCGCGATAGCAAGATTGCAACTGTAAAGATTGGCTATGCGGATGGATATAATCGCAGATTTGGTCAATCGGTTGGGAAGATGCAAATCAATGGAAAGTTGGTTCCTACAGTGGGGAGTATCTGCATGGACATGTGTATGCTGGACGTGACGGATATAGATGTGAAGGAAGGGGATGAGGTATTGGTTTTCCCAGACCTGATGCAGGCATCAAAAGATATCGGAACTATTCCCTATGAATTATTGGTGAATATTTCTGGAAGGGTTAAACGCGTTTATTATTACGAATAAAATGATTAGAAAAGTTTTTCAACGATTTTTTTATTATTTGATCAAGGGGACATTAGTAGTAGCCCCTGTTGCCGGAGCTATTTTCCTTATCGTCTGGTTAGTGGCAAGTATTGATGGCGCCTTAAACATTACCGAACATTTCCTGGAAGATGAAAAAGGACATCCATTATACATCCCTGGAA
This sequence comes from Sphingobacterium sp. 1.A.4, assembly GCF_002734245.1. NCBI lineage: Bacteria > Pseudomonadati > Bacteroidota > Sphingobacteriia > Sphingobacteriales > Sphingobacteriaceae > Sphingobacterium > Sphingobacterium sp. 1.A.4. The sequence goes on along the minus strand of NZ_PEAZ01000106.1, from coordinate 1,353 downwards.
TAGGTATCCTTTCTGTAATCCTTTTATTGGCTTTGGTGGGGTTGATATTTACCACCTTGGTAACAGAACCGATCAAAGCATGGTTGAGCAGGACCATTAAAAAGATCCCTTTATTCAATACACTTTATTCTTCCATTAAAGATTTTACAGAAGCCTTTGTTGGTGATGCCAAGAAATTCAATGAACCTGTTCTCGTTGTAGTGAATGATATGGGGCTTAAAAAGGTTGGCTTTTTGACGCAAAAGGATCTAACCGCTATTGGATTGCCGGGTGAAGTGATTGTTTATTTCCCATATTCCTATTCCGTAGCTGGACAGATCGTGGTGGTCAGTTCAGATAAAGTCCAGAAATTAAATATGTCGGCCACTGATGCTATGAAATTGGCTGTTTCTGGTGGAGTCAGCGGTTTGGAAGGAGGGAAGTAGTCCGATGCTCTGGTCTAAGAAAAAAACAACAATCAGTGAACTTCAAGATCAAATACTTGCCTTAAAAGCGGAAGTTTCCTTTATTAAAGCAAGGGAATTAACGCATCTTCGAAAGTTGATTAAGGCAAATGAGCAGAAAGAACCATTAATAAAAGCGTTCTTCGAATTACAAAATGCAGCTTATTCCATATCGGAGAACATAAAATGGTCGGTTGAAGAAGAAGTCCGATTTGTGGAAGGGGTACTATCCTTATGGAAACAAGCAAATCCTGAATCCCTGGAAATCAAAAAGCAGTTTCTGATTCATGATCCTCAATTGCAGATTTATCCTTTGATCACCGTTCCGCCAATTATCAATGCTTTGGTAAACGGTTATAATAGTATGAAGGAGCATCCTGTTAAAATCAAATTCCAATGTTCTTCCCAACATCTTCAGGTGGAGGTAAGTAATCGCGTCAATCATTATTTGGAAGATCAAGCCAACAATCTTGAAACGATGGCTTTTAAGGATCGACTATTGATAAGATACGCAGAGAATCAGCAGTTATTTATCAATAGCAATTCAAACCTTTTTAAAACGACCTTGATTTTGAGCAAACTGTAGAAAAGAAAAAAGGCTTTCAATAATTTATGAGGGCACTGAAAAAGTCCCCTTTTAGAATGGGCTAAAAAAAGGAGTGGAAAACAACAGTTTTCTGCTCCTTTTTTCGTATCTTAAAGTAGGCTTTAACGGATATCAGGATGCTTTCTACCCAACAAAAAATTCAGTTCAGTTCCTATTCGGGATTGTACGATATCATTGTTCCAAAAGACAATCTACTTCGCAAAATCAACGATCTTATCGATTTCAGTTTTATACATGAGGAACTTTTGGAGAAGTATTGCCAGACCAATGGGCGTACAGCAGAGAGCCCCATCAAGATGTTCA
>NZ_PEAZ01000105.1:0-5914 GCF_002734245.1 Sphingobacterium sp. 1.A.4 | reverse complement strand
TCAGATGAAAAGCAACAACAGGTTTACCCGGTTCACAATGAAAGGACTGGATAAAGTCGCTGTGGAATTCGGTTTGATGGCCATTGCCCATAACCTCAGAAAATGGGCAAAAAAGTGGAAAGACAAAGCTTTTATCGGTAAACCAGGTGGCAAAAACTCCCTATTTGCGATAAATCAAGCCATCAACATGCTGAAAAGTACAAAACATCGACTTGCAGCCTAATATTGCTCATGAAATTATAATGGAGCTCCAGAAAGCTATAAAACAGAAGAAGGTGCCTTTTTAGACACCTTCTTTGCATATTTAATATTAACTATTAATATCTGCTTTTGGATTCTCTACGGCCTTTGCCAGAAGAGAAGTCGCGGAATCCACCGCCGGAGTTTCTGTCTCTACGACCAGAACCACCATTGCGTGAACCGTAGCTTCCACCTCTTTCGCGGTCTCCGCCTGAACGACGACTACCACCTCTTCCTCCGCGATCTGAAGATCTACCTTCGCCAGAAACTTCGATACGAACGTTTCTACCGTTGAAATCTACACCTTGGAATCCTTGGAATACGCGTTCTACCTCTTCATCCTGTACTTCGAAGAACGTAAATACTCCTTTTAGATCGATCTTACCGATTGACTTTCCAGAAATCTTACTTTTGTTACAGATGAAGGATAACATATCACCTCTGCTGAATTCATCTACCGAACCTAAGTTGATAAATAAACGAGTGAATCCTTTAGATGCTTGACGACGACCATCTCTATCTCTTCCTTCTCTTTCGCGACCATTATCACGACCGTCGATGTTCAAATCAGGAGCGTCTTCGTAGTAATTTAAGAATCTATTGAATTCTAAAGATGCAAAACGTTTTACGATCTCCTCTTTGGAAAGGTCCTGAAGGCTTTCTAAGATTTGAGGAAGGAACGTATTGATCCTATCTTCGTGTACTTCTACGTTATGCACTTTATCGATGATTGCGAAAAGCTGTTTCTCACAAACCTCAGTTCCTTGAGGAACTTGTTTGCGGATGAATTCTTTTCCAATGATCTTTTCGATATGACGAATTTTGCTCATTTCTTTCACATTGATCAAAGAAATAGAGATACCCGTTTTACCGGCACGAGCTGTACGGCCTGAACGGTGGGTATAGTTTTCTGTTTCGTCAGGTAATGAATAGTTGATAACGTGTGTTACGTCATTTACGTCGATACCACGAGCAGCAACATCCGTAGCAATCAATAATTGCAAGTTGCGTTCGCGATAGCGTTTCATTACTTTATCGCGTTGTTGTTGAGAAAGGTCACCATGTAAAGAATCGGCATTGTAGCCATCTTTGATCAATGCTTCCGCAATCTCTTGGGTTTCAATTTTAGTACGACAGAACACAATACCAAAGATCTCTGGGTAAAAATCTACGATGCGTTTGAAAGCAGCGTATTTATCTTTCGCCTTGATCATGTAATAATGGTGTTCGATGTTCGTATTACCGGTGTTCTTTGTACCTACAGTTAACTCAAAAGGGTTAGTCATGTAGTTTTGGGCAATACGACGTACTTCTTTAGGCATGGTTGCTGAAAACAACCACGTTTTTTTGTCGTCAGGAGTTTCGGAAAGGATATTGTTGATGTCCTCTTGGAAACCCATGTTCAACATTTCATCAGCTTCATCTAATACGACATAACGTACGTTAGAGAAGTCGATGGCATTACGGCCGATGATATCAAGCATACGACCTGGGGTAGCAACAACGATTTGAACACCGCGACGGATCTGTCTCAATTGATCGCTGATGTTTGCACCACCATATACGGCAACCACGTGCACATTGTCTAAATGTTTGGCAAATTTTTCTAGGTCTCTTGCAATTTGCAAACACAGCTCGCGCGTTGGACAAAGTACCAATGCTTGTGGTTGTTTCGATGAAAAGTCTAGTTGTTCTAAAAGAGGAAGACCAAATGCCGCAGTCTTCCCTGTACCTGTTTGGGCTAATCCGACAAAATCGTCGTTACCAGTCAGTAATACAGGAATGGCTTTTTCCTGGATGGGAGAAGGTTTTTCGAAACCTAACTCAGTGATGGCAGAAACAATCTCATGACGGATTCCCAGTTCTAAAAATGGGTTCATGAAATAAATTATACAATAGGCACAATTGCCTAAGGCGGTGCAAAGATAAGAACAAATATTGGTTTTTCCTATTGTTCAATACTTTATGTTTATTAAGGGCTTGATAATCAATAAATTTGTAGCTGAAAAGGAATCGGATGTAGCTGCGAAATAATAAGTAAGTGATTTTTTATTAAACCAACATAACGCTAAAAAGTATCCCTGAACAAGAAATATGATTCTGCAAAAGGGCTTTTAGTAAAGATAATCGTCCGATTTAAATCAATGATTATAAAACAATACTAAAAATAGGGTGCATAAAATGATAAATTGTCAAAAAATTGTTGATATTTTTAATTTTTTTGTAGGTTTGTTAATAACTTATTAATCTAATTTATGTGGTATAAAAAATCAATTGCAAAGTTAGTTTCAGAAGCGGAACAGAGCGGCGAAGGAACCTTAAAGAGGACCTTATCCAGTTCAGGACTAATTGCATTAGGGATCGGTGCTATCATTGGAGCCGGTCTTTTTTCGTTAACAGGAATTGCTGCGGCAGATCATGCCGGACCAGCAGTAATGTTATCTTTCATAGTGGCAGCGGTTGGTTGTGCATTCGCAGGTTTGTGTTATGCTGAATTTGCCTCCATGATCCCGGTAGCCGGTAGTGCCTATACCTATTCCTATGCAACCATGGGTGAATTCATGGCCTGGATCATCGGTTGGGATCTGGTGCTGGAATATGCCTTAGCAGGTGCCACCGTTGCGGTCAGTTGGTCTCAGTATTTCAATGAGCTCATGCAGATCATGGGTATCCATCTTCCTCAGCAGCTTTTGGCTGGTCCTTGGGAGGGCGGGATGATCAATCTTCCTGCGATTATTATTGTTTGTTTATTATCACTTCTGTTAATGCGGGGAACGCAGGAGTCTTCTGTTGTTAACAATATCCTGGTTATCCTGAAAGTTAGTGTGGTGATTTTGTTCATCGTTTTAGGATGGCAGTTCATCAACCCTGCTAACCATACGCCATTTATCCCGACGAACGAAGGGGAGGAGCTGGTAAAACAAGGTAAGATGGGCTGGGGGGAATTCTTCTCCAGTGGTTATTTTGGACATTACGGGATCTCCGGTATACTACGTGCATCAGCAGTGGTTTTCTTTGCCTTTATCGGTTTTGATGCGGTAAGTACTGCGGCTCAGGAAGCGAAGAACCCGAAGAAAGGCATGCCGATCGGTATTATTGGTTCCTTGGTCATCTGTACCATTCTTTACGTGTTGTTCTCTTATGTGATGACGGGGTTAGCGCCTTATACCGCTTTCTCTGGTGATGCGAAGCCAGTTGCCACAGCTTTTGAAAAAACCGGTTATCATTTCTTGAATACTGCGATGATTGTTACGATTATTGCTGGTTATACTTCCGTTATCCTGGTGATGTTATTGGGTCAGAGCCGCGTGTTCTATTCCATGAGTAAGGATGGCTTGTTGCCAAAGATCTTCTCAGATCTTTCCAAACGTCAAACGCCTTGGAAAACCAATCTGATCTTCATGGTTTTTGTGAGTATTTTCGCAGGATTTGTTCCGGTATCTGATTTGGGACATATGGTAAGTATCGGTACTTTATTTGCCTTTACGTTGGTATGTATAGGTGTTTTAGTATTACGCAAGACCAATCCGAATATCGAAAGACCTTTCAAAACGCCATTGGTTCCATTGGTTCCAATTTTAGGAATTTTGGTGTGTATCGCGATGATGGCATCCCTTCCGTTGGTGAGCTGGGAGCGTTTAGGAATTTGGATGGCTATTGGTGTAGCAATCTATTTCTTGTACGGTTATAGACACAGTAAACTACGTAAGGAGCGGGAGGCTCAAGGGAAGATTGGTTCTCAAGAGTAAGGAGTTAGGATATGAACAGCTTATGTAGAGCAGTATTAATAGGCCTATTTGGATTATTGGTATCCTGTTCTGAACATAATCCAGAATCACTGTTTGAAGATGTTTTTGTATATAAAAACACTCTTCCAAATACTGTTTCTATTGATTTTTATAGAAGAAATGCTGGAAAAGTATCTATAGATATTGCCGATAGTATAAGTGTGCCTGGAAACTTTAACAGATTTAATTATACTTTTTCGCCATCAGCACATGATTCCATAGCTATCAAATTTAATGACGGAAAAAAAATTGTTTTCAAATATGATCCCAATTCATTCAATTGGAATTTGAATGCAATAAATTATAACATCTACAAAGAAACTCATAAAATAAAGGGCAATCTTACTACCCAATTCTATACTTACACAATAGATAATAGAATATACGAGTTAGCTAATTAGTACAAATGAGGAAAACTTGTAAAATTAGTAAGAGGTCGTATCAAGCATTTGATACGGCCTCTTACTAATTTAGTTGCTTCTGTTTTTTTTATTATTATCTTCTAATTTTTATATATCGTATATAACTTATATATTTGTTATATGAAGGTTAAGAAAATTATAGATATTGATGAAACTATTTTAACGAAGTTAAAACTGCTTTCTGCTTTTGATGATAAGAGTGTGAAATCAATAATGGAAAAAGCGGTTAAATTTTATGTTGAATATAAAGAAAAAGAACGTTTAAAGGCCTTGTCTGAAGAAGAAAGGGAAGATCTAGGACTGTTGTTATTAATGCAGCAATCAGACAGGGAAGAAACTGTTACTCGAGATGAAATTATGAATGCTTTAGACTAATGGAAATAGTTTTTTTAAGGACTTTTCTTAATGATATTAAGAAAGTGTCAGATAAAAAAATGAACGCTAGAATTAAATTAATCATTATTGAAATTGAAAATGCAAGCACATTAGAAGATATTCCCAATGTTATAAAGATAAAGGGGTTTTCTACTGCTTATCGTTTGAGAATTGGAGGATATAGATTAGGTTTTTTTAAGGATGATAATAAAATTGAACTAGCGCGTTTTGTGAAGAGAAACGATATCTATAAAGTTTTTCCATAATGATTAGCTGAATATTAAAAATTAAGTGTTTGGTTTCTTATAACCCTAGTAATATGAAAACTAAAATCATAAAAATCGGTAAATCTTTTGGAATTATAATTAGGAAACAATTTCTTGAACAGCTCCATATTACAGATGAAGTTTTTTTATTAATAAAGGATTCTAAAACCATTATTGAAACGGTAAACTCAAAACCTCGTAAATACTGGGAAGAAAAACTATTAAAAGCTAATTCTTTAAAAGATTTAGGAGAATTTGAATATATCGATAATGATTTCGATAAAACCGAATGGTCTTGGAAATAAGATTTGAAGTTTTAAATTATCAAATAGAATCCTAATTAATTAAAAATATAAATTAACATACAATGGGCTGTATCCGAAAAAGGATACAGCTTTTTTTATTCTCGTTGCATGCACATTGTAAGTGAGGTGTAAGTGAGGTGTAAGTGCTAAAAGTCACTTACACCTCACTTACACCTCACTTACACCTCACTTAAACTTCGAGCCAAATTAGTAAAAAGCAAGAGGCTGTCTCCTATGTTTGTGTCAAGCAAATGTAGGAGACATTTTTTGTTTTATAGATTTGCTGTATTTAGTGAAAAGAGGGAGAGCCTAGGGCTGTCTTAGTAGCTTTTTTAGCATACTGATTTTTAGAGATGGCCTTCCTCTTTTTCGCTTCCTAAGACAGAACAGAATGTAAGGCGGAATTACAGTCCAGCTTGAATATCCATAAGGAGACAAGTCCAAGGGAAGTTTCACTATTGATTTTTCAGTTTCACATCAAAAAATTAACATGAAAACACTCAAGCAGGTCGTTGGCA
>NZ_PEAZ01000104.1:0-6251 GCF_002734245.1 Sphingobacterium sp. 1.A.4 | reverse complement strand
AAGAGCAGATTCCTATGGCATCCAAAATATGGAAATGCAGGGTGCAATGGCCATCTTCACGGTAAACTTGAAAAGAATCCTGAAATTGATCTAAAAAGGAGGAATATTACCTCAAAATCAATGGATTTGAGATTCTGAAAGCCTAAATAGCCACTCATGGTCGATTAAACCTTCAATAAAACCATTAAAAAACAAATTTTCAGAAATCCTTAGAACAAAAATGACCGAGTAAGATAAATCTTGTACTCAGTCATTTCTTTAAATCTCATTAAAAAGTTGAGACTTTTTCAGTGCCCTCGGTCAACATCAAGGCTTTTTCTGATTTTATTATGATACTCGATTATGGAGTAACCACTTTTGCTTGTTTTTTCTCTTCAGGTTTTGCTGAAGAAGCTAGATGCTTACCACCACTTAAGTCGTAGATGGCTGGAGCAGCTAAGAAGATCGATGAATAAGTCGCAACGACGATACCCACTAAGATGGCGAAAGAGAATCCGCGGATAACTTCTCCACCAAATACAAATAATACCGCTAGAACGAAGATTACAGTCAATGAGGTAATCACGGTACGGCTTAATGTAGAGTTGATCGCTTTATTGATCGTTGTACCAATATCTTCTCTATGCGCATCTGGTTTTTTCAGGTACTCACGCAGACGGTCAAATACAACGACCGTATCGTTCACTGAATAACCCAATACCGTTAAGATAGCCGCTACAAAGTGTTGGTCGATATCCAAAGAGAATGGAACAATACCATCCAAGATCGAGAATAGACCTAAAAGGATGATCGCATCGTGGATGGTTGCAATTGCAGCACCCGCAGAATATTGCCATTTGTGGAAACGAACCAAGATGTAGGCAGCAATGACAAGGATGGATAGGATGGAAGCATAGATTGCTCTGTCTCTAATATCACTTGCGATCGTTGGTCCTACTTTCTGTTGCGAAAGGATTTCGTATTTACCTTGAACTTTAGAAAGTCCTTCGTTCAATTTAGACAATACTTCCTGATCTGCAGCATCGCTGGTCTCTTCGATATGGTAAGAAGTCGTTACACGTAATTGATTGTCCGTTCCAAAGGTTTTAACCTCGGTAGTGGTTCCAAAAACATTATCCAAATTCTCACGTACTGTTTCAGCAGCTACCGGAGTGTCATACTTAATGGTATAGGTACGTCCTCCTTGGAAGTCAACGCCGTAAGAGAATCCTTTAACAGCAATAGCACCAAGAGAGATCACGATGGCTACCAATGAAACCAAATAAGCTACTTTTCTTTTCTTGATGAATGCGAAGTTTGCATTCTTCAAGGTATGGTTAGACCAAGGGAAAGAAACGGTAATTTTCATTTCCTTGCTCAACATGTATTCGAAAATCAAACGTGTAATGAAGATCGCGGTGAATAAGGATGTAATGATACCGATCATTAAAGTTGTTGCGAAACCTTGGATTGGTCCCGAACCTGTAAAGAATAGGATCAAACCTACCAAGAACGTCGTGATCTGTGAGTCTAAGATGGAAGGCATAGCATGCTTATAACCATCTTCTACCACTTTACGCATGGATTTACCAAGCGCCATTTCCTCACGCATACGCTCGTAGATCAGTACGTTCGCATCCACGGCAGTACCCATCGTCAATACGATACCCGCTATACCTGGCAGGGTCAGTACGGCATTTAAGGATGCCAATACGCCCATAAGGAAGAACACGTTGAAGATTACCGCAATGTTAGCAGCAATACCTGCACGGTTGTAGTAAGCGATCATGAAGGCCATAACCACAATGATACCGATCACCGCAGAGTTCACCCCTGAATCGATAGCTACCTGTCCTAGGGAAGGACCTACGATCGCTTCTTCAACGATCTTAGCCGTTGTTGGAAGACGACCAGCTTTCAATACGTTCGCTAAGTCTTTGGTATCTTCGATTGTGAAGTTTCCGGAGATGGTCGAGTTACCACCAGCGATTTCTCTTTCTACACCTGGAGCGGAGTAAACCACACCATCCAACACGATAGCTACAGAATATCTACCTTGAGCGGCAGCAGCTGTAACACGTTGCCAATCGCGCGCGCCTTGTGCGTTCATCGCCATGGAAACGATCGGTTTATTGGTCTGCGGATCAAACTCATCTCTAGCGTTGGTGATCACATCACCTGTCATGGCAGGACCATTCTCGTTACCTGAAGTTCTGATAGCAAATAAGGAAAGGATGTCTTTCGTTTGTGAAAGGCTTTCCGGTTTTACCGCCCATAATAGGCGCATATTGCCAGGAATGATCGATTTGATCTCTGGACGAGCCAAGTAAGCATTTACTTTAGCCGTATCTTTAAGGTTTGCATAACCAACTACTGCACCAGGACCCAATTCCATTTGTCCGGAAGGACCTTGGCCAACGTTTGGCTGTAAGATGGAGAATAATGGATTTCCTGCTGTTAGGTCAGCGGCATTGGTTGCATTAGAATCAGCCGCATTTTTGTTTGCGCCTAATTTTGATAATAGGTTATCTTCTTTTTTAGTCGTATCAGCTGCGTTGTTAGCTGCTGCTGTCGTATCTACTGGAGTAGCCGCTACTGCTGCTGGTTTGTCAGCTTTTAAAGTAGTTGCTAAGGTACGGTTGATATTGTCCATCAACTGGTACACATCTGCATTGTTGAAGGTCTCGTAGAATTCCAATTTTGCAGATCCTTGAAGAAGTTTGCGCACGCGCTCTTCATCATTGATACCTGGAAGTTCGATTAAGATACGGTTGGTACCTTGTTGGATCTGAATGTTAGGGGAAGCAACACCGAATTTATCGATACGCGTACGAAGTACTTTGTATGAGTTTTGGATGGCATTATCAGCTTCTTTATTCAAGAATCTCTTCACATCAGCTTCAGAACTTCCTGCTTGGATCTCCGCTGCATTATCCGTGGTCGCGAAGAACGACGCGATTGGAGTTGCTGCACCGGTAGCTTTGTACTCATTTAGAAATAAATCAATCAACGATGTGTTGGTTGTTTTGCTTTTAGCAATAGCTGTCGCCAATGCTTTGTTAAAGTTTGCATCTTTAGGCTTGTTCGCCAAGTTGGTAATCAACTCGTCCAAGGAAATCTCCATGGTCACGTTCATACCACCTTTTAGATCAAGACCAAGAGCAAGTTCATTTGCTTTTGCTTCACGGTAAGTGAATTTCGCGATACCTAAGTTATAAACTACTTCGCTTGCCATGGAATCTAGGTAGGCTTTTTCTTTAGCCAGATCACCATTTGCATAAGCTGCGGCATCTTTTTCGACTTTGCGGGTCACAAAAGTGAATGATATGGAGTAGAGGCACGCTAAGGAAACCACTATCACCAAAAATTTAATCAGCCCTTTACTCATTGTCTAATCGTAATAAATTATGGTTTTTTATGTTGTTTTTTAAGCTTAATAATATTTACCAAGAATCGCAAAGGTATAAAAAAAATGTATAATGAAAACAAATATTTTTGACCTTATCTCCTTATCTACTTGGATTAAATGGATTGGTAAATTTGCCAATATTCTGCGGCCGCCTTGTCCCAGGTAAATTGGGATGCCCAAGCCTTAATTTCATTGGAACGATCCGCAGATGCTATAATGCTTTTCAAGCGTTCGGCTCCAAATGCCATCAGGTAATCCTTGTCCACCGACTCCAGGTAAAAGGCTTCCGGACCACCAACCTCCGGTAAACTGGTGTAGGTGGAGAGCAGTACTTTTTTACCAAAAGTCATCGCTTCGATCACCGGTAGTCCAAAACCTTCGGCAATGGAAGGAAATACAAATAGGCTGCAATGCTTTAGGTAACTGTATTTTTCTTCTTCCGAAATGGGGCCGGTGAGCAGTACACGGTCTTCTACCTGTAATTCCCTAGCGATCTGCAGGATTTCTTCCTGGTAGTTCTCTTCCTGTACAATACCACTGATGACCAATTTATAGTCGTTTCCTACCAAAAGATAGGGTAGGACATGGAAATTCTTTTTTCGCGCGATGGTTCCTATGCTGAACATAAAAGGACCATCTATAGGGGAGTTTGGACTGGCCAAATTGATCTTGGAAGCATCGATCGTACTGCCGTTATAGATCACCTGGATTTCTTTTCCCTTCAGGTCGCAATGCTTTTCTACATCTTCCTTCACAAATTTGGAGATCGCTACAACCGCATCAGCACGGTCGATATTCCGTTGTACCTTTGTGAGGTACTTTTTGACTTTCTCCGGTGATTTTCCTTCCGCAATGAAATTAAGGTCATGTATGGTCAGCACGACTTTGCATTTGCCTTTATTCGGTAGGTAAGGGGATAATTGGAAATTCGCATGATAGACATCATAATCCTTCCAACTGGGTTTTAGGAATTTCTGTATCGATTTCTGACGGATGTAGTTTTTATCCTCGCCAAATACCAAGGGCGATTTCTCGTTGTGGTAAAAATAGAGATCGGCATGGGATGGTTTAGCGGTTAAAAGTGCATTACCCAGGTTTAAACAATAATGGTATAAACCGGTATGCGCATATTTCATTCGCTCTGTATCGAATACAACTTTCATTATTTCTTATTGAATGGATCCAATAAAGAATCCATAAGTACTTTTTCTTCCTGGGCTAAATTATAAAATGATTTCATTAATTCCCGTCCTTGCTGTGCAATAGCTTGTCGGAAAGGCTCGTTTTCTAACAGTTTCTGGATATGATCAGCAAATTCCTGCGGTTCATCACTTACCAAACAGCCATTATTTATTTTATTCACCAGGCCCGTTACGCCATAGGAATTTGTAACAACGGGAATACCCATGGAAAGGGATTCCAATACTTTGATCTTGATCCCCGTTCCACTTAACATGGGACAGATCGAAACCTTGGATGATTGATAAGCTTCTTCCAGGTCATCTACAAAACCAAGTTTATGGATAGAGGGATGGTCTACGACGTGCTGTGCTATTTTACCGATTACCGCAATACGGATATTCTTTAATAGCGGCAGTACCTCTTTGATAAACCAGTTAATGCCTTTTATATTATGGGGATTATTGCTAGCCACATAGATCAGATCATACCTAAAAGATTGTTCTGCCTGTTCGGGAAATAAGGGGTAACCGATCGGTATCAGCTTGACGGGGTTATTGACCACCTGACTGAACATAAATTGTTCTTCCACCGAAAAGGTCCAGATGCAGTCGAAAGTTTTCAGGATGCGAAATTCATCCCGGAGGTTTTTTCCCGATTTTGCAGGATGGTCAAGGTCAGACTCCTTTTGCAAAGAAATAAAATCGTGGGTGTCGTTAATGGTATAGGCGCGATAGGGTAGGTTTTTAATAAGTGTTCCCCATTGGGCATAAGAAATGATGACTATGTCGTATTTTTTTTTGGACAGCACCTTCCGAAACGTCCGATGCATCAACAAGGTAGTCAAATCAATTCGGTTCTGATAGAATAGCCTATGCAGAAAATTTGGGATTTTATAACGGAATAGATAACCCAGAAGATTATCCCGCTTGATTTTTCGTTGGATAAGCTCCAGTCCAAGCTTGGGGTATTTTTGATGGAATTTTATCTCCGATTCCTGGTCCCAGTCGCCCCAGATATGCTCAGACACAAAGTCGGTTTCGAACATGCTGTCGCGCTCATTGAAGAAAGATAGCATCTGTCGGCATCTCGAAATATTTCCTGCATGACCCTTCATCGGGTTATCGGGCATGAAATAAAGGACTTTTTTTCTGTTCATGTAATAAGACTCAACGGTTCTTTTAGGGAAGCTGCTACAATTTACCTAGCTAAATAACGAAAATTTAACTAGAAAATTAGTTTATTTTCTCTTTTAAATTCCTAACCTAAAAGGCTGTTTTCGGGGTAAAAACAAGGTTATAGTATGTTTAAAGCAGGTTTTTGTATGCTTAGGATAGGAAAAGCATACTTTCACCATGCTTTCACCCTACTTTCACAGCGATGCCAAACTGTCTTGTCCTTATATAGCTATACAGATTATTGGTTTAATTCTGAATTGATTATACAGGCAAATTTGGTAATACTATATGTACTATACAAACTCTTTCTTCACTATTGGATATTTTTTTGGTCTCCATCTCTTTCTGAGCGCACCTGATCTCATGTGTGCCTGTTCAGGGGTGAGGTAGTCACAGCTCGCGTGCGGCCTCAGGTTGTTGTATACCCTGATGTTCTCCCGTATCTTTCCGGTGGTCTCCCTCAGGCCACCCTGTGATGCGTAGAGGTCGAACTCCGCCTTCAGTAT
>NZ_PEAZ01000103.1:0-7513 GCF_002734245.1 Sphingobacterium sp. 1.A.4 | reverse complement strand
GGCAGGGATGCCACCATATTGCCCGGGATCACGGACTATACCTGGATGCAGATCTACAGCGAGACGGGAAACGATCTGGAACGATGGGCCACGGAGAAGCATTTCACAAGTTGGCTGGGGCTATCTCCGGGGCAGAACAGCTCAGGCACAAGTAGCAGAAGGGTCAAGCGGAAGGGGAAACCGCTGACCGGACAGATATTCCGTGTCATTGCACAGGGACTCCTACAGAGCAAGAAAATAGCGATCGGGGAATTCGGACGAAGGCTTCGGGCCAGAAAAGGGCCTATGATCGCCATCAARGCCATGGCCAACAAATTGGCAGCACAGTATTGGCGACTGATGGTAAAGGGGACYACCTATGTGGAACAAGGGGTGCAGACCTATGAAACACAATTGAAAAAGCAGAAGGAAAAGTACCTRAACAGGTTGGCACTGGAGTTCGATATGAAATTAGAGAAGATACATTGACCTGATTAACAATAGGTTATACAACATGTCATTGGTAGCTGCCTTTGTCATCCTGAGCGTAGTCGAAGGATCTGTACGGGGTACCAAATGTAGATGCTTCGACTACGCTCAGCATGACATGTAGGAAGATTGCTTCGTTCCTCGCAATGACGTTGAATCGCAAGGACGTTGAATGTCAATGACGTAGAAAATTTACTCAGATGTCTTCGGGGCTTCGACTTCGGTAATGATATAAATATCCTCCGAAGATTTTTTCATTTTATATTTTTCGCGAGCGATGCGTTGGATCTCGCTCTGATTGAATTGAACATCCTTAATAGACACTCCAATCTTTTCGGTCTCAGCCGTATAATAAGCCTTTTCAGCTTCCAATTTTCCCTTTTCCTGCTGAAAACTTACCTGAGTCGCCACATCATAACGATCAAAAAATAACATCCACACGACGAAGGCAATGCCTGTAATCAGGTATTTATTTTTGATGGTTTTGATAAAACGTTCCATAGCTGCTCAACAAAGAAATAAAAATTCAGTTAAAGATAAAATATACTTGGCAACAATGCAAAAAACAAAGCAAAGTTATCTTCTTTAACAAAAGAAGCCGCATCAAAATGACACGGCTTCTTCCTTACAAAAAATAAAAAAAATTATTTCTTAGGTGCATATTTGAAGTTCTTACCAATGAACTTCGCATTGCTTCCCAATTCTTCCTCAATACGTAATAATTGGTTGTACTTAGCAATCCTATCTGAACGAGAGATAGATCCCGTTTTGATCTGACCACAGTTCAATGCCACCGCTAAATCAGCAATCGTGAAATCTTCTGTTTCTCCAGAACGGTGAGACATTACCGACGTATAACCATTTGTCTGAGCTAATTGAACAGCATTGATTGTTTCGGTCAATGATCCGATTTGGTTAACTTTAACCAAGATGGAGTTTCCAACACCTTTATCAATACCATCCTGTAAACGTTTGGTATTTGTAACAAATAAATCATCACCAACCAACTGTACGCGGTCGCCGATCTTATCTGTCAACAATTTCCATCCTTTCCAATCATCTTCAGCCATACCATCTTCAATAGAAATGATCGGGTATTTTGCAGATAATTCTGCCAGGTAATCTACCTGCTCTTCGATGGTACGCGTTGCACCGCCTTTACCTTCGAATTTCTTGTAATCGTATTTTCCTTTTTCGAAGAATTCTGTAGAAGCACAGTCAAGTGCTAAACAGATATCCTTTCCTGGTTTGTATCCTGCTTTTTTGATCGCTTCCAAAATGGTTTCGATCGCATCTTCCGTACCTTCGAAAGTTGGAGCGAATCCACCCTCATCGCCTACTGCTGTAGAAAGATTACGGTCATGAAGGATTTTCTTCAAGCTATGGAAAACTTCTGCACCCCAACGCAATGCCTCAGAGAATGATTCAGCACCTACTGGCATGATCATGAACTCCTGGAATGCGATCGGAGCATCCGAGTGAGCTCCACCATTGATGATGTTCATCATCGGCAATGGCAAAGTGTTCGCATTTACTCCTCCGATATAACGGTATAATGGTTGACGACTTTCCTGCGCTGCAGCTTTGGCAACTGCCAAAGAAACTCCTAAAATAGCGTTTGCTCCTAATTTACCTTTGTTCTCGGTTCCATCAAGATCAATCATCAATTTATCAATTGCATTCTGCTCGAAAACATCAACACCTTCCAAAGCTTTCGCAATCTTTGTGTTTACATTTTCAACGGCCTTCAAAACACCTTTTCCCAGGTATTTCTTCTTGTCACCATCACGTAATTCAACTGCTTCATGTGCTCCTGTAGAAGCTCCGGATGGAACTGCTGCACGACCAACGAAACCGTTCTGTGTAGTCACATCAACCTCTATTGTAGGATTTCCGCGCGAATCCAAAATCTGGCGCGCATGTACGTCAATTATCAAGCTCATTTTTGTATGTGGTTTATTTTCTTTTCCTTTAACTTAGTGTATTAATAACACTAATATAACAATAATTATATCTTATATCAAAATTAACAAAAAAAACCATGTATGGGTACATACATGGTTTATTAAATGTTTTATAAATGTTAACCTTTTATCATCGCGATGAAATCATCGAACAGGTATCTTGAATCGTGTGGACCTGGGGATGATTCCGGGTGATACTGTACCGAGAAGGCTTTCTTACCTTTGATACGAATACCTTCGATCGAGTCATCATTCAAGTTCACGTGGGTAATCTCTACCTTATCCGAATTCTTGATATCTTCTGCTACTACGCCAAAACCGTGGTTTTGGGAAGTGATCTCACATTTGTTGGCGATGATGTTTTTTACTGGGTGGTTGATACCACGGTGACCATTGTGCATTTTGCTCGTGCGGATATCGTTCGCCAAAGCCAAGATCTGATGGCCTAAACAGATACCGAACATCGGTTTGTCTGCTTCCAAAATATCCTTTACGGTTTGGATGGCATAATCCATGGCTGCAGGATCTCCAGGGCCATTGGAAATAAAGTAACCATCAGGATTCCATTTTTCCATTTCCTCAAAACTTGTCTTTGCCGGGAAAACCTTAGCATATACCTGACGGGAATCAAAGTTTCGTAGGATGTTCTTCTTGATCCCTAAATCCAAAACTGCTACGCGGGTTGGAGCGCCTTCATCTCCATAGAAATAAGGTTCTTCCGTCGATACTTTGGAAGACAATTCCAAACCATCCATAGAAGGAACTTTGGCCAATTCTGCTTTCAAGGATTCTACATCCAGGTTCTCGGAAGAGATGATCGCATTCATCGCACCTTTGCTGCGGATATGACGAACCAATGAACGCGTGTCAATGTCTGAAATACCCACCAAATTCTCTTCTTCGAAGTAATTTTGGATGGATTGATCAGCCATTTTACGGCTATAATTGATGTTATAGTTTTTACAAACCAAGCCTGCAATTTGGATTTTCTTAGATTCCTCATCCTCATTATCGATACCATAGTTTCCGATATGCGCATTGGTAGTCACCATGATCTGTGCATAATAAGAAGGATCGGTGAAGATCTCCTGATAACCTGTCGTACCGGTATTGAAACAAATCTCTCCGGTGGTCGTACCGATCTTTCCGGCTGCCTTTCCATGAAAAACTGTTCCATCCTCAAGGACTAAAATTGCTGGCAATTTGCTGTAGTTGGTCATTCTTATTTCTTTTATTAAGTATATCCGTGGGTATGAGTAGAGCTTCGCCTTGGCGCACAAAAAAAGCCCAAATGGGCTATATAATCAATTTATGTATTGATGTAAAGTTGTACAACTTTTTGTGATGCTATCGGGTAGAAGGTTTCTTTCATTTTATTGGGAGACAAAGGTACAAATTATTTTAAATTCCGAAATAAAAAATGAAAAAAGAACTATACCCGTCATTGCGAGGAGGTACGACGAAGCAATCTTTGGACTAATCGAAAGATTGCTTCGTTCCTCGCAATGACGGGTATAGTTCCTCGCAATGATGCAAGAGGCCTCCTCCCAATAACACCCCTTACTTCGTCAACTTAAAAATATCATTTCCGAAAACAAAGATCATCAAGGCTATCAAAATAAAAAACCCGACCATCTGCGCTCTTTCCAAGAACTTCTCCGATAATGGCTTCCCTTGAATCATCTCAATCGTCAAAAACACCACATGACCACCATCCAATGCCGGAATCGGCAATAAGTTCATAAACGCCAAAGCCATGGACAACATCCCTACCAAACTCCAAAAACGCAACCAATCCACTTCCGTTCCGAACATGGTAGCAATGCCCACCGGTCCTGATAATGCCTTATCCGCACGAACCTCCCCTTTGAACATCTTACCAAAGCCTTTAATATTATCCGTGATCACAGAGAATGCTTTGCTCGCGCCGATAGGTAAAGATTCCATCAAGCCATAAGAATGAACCACCATCGGTAAGTTTCCAAATCCTAAGGCCGTTGTGGTATCCGCTTTCGCAGTCAAGTTCATCGCCGACCCATTACGTATCACGCCAAGATTGATATCTTTTCCTTTATTCGCCTGTACCAAATCCCTAAACTGATTCAAATGCAACGGAGCAACGCCATTGATACTAACAATACTATCCCCAACCTGCAATCCCATATGATCTGCTCTCGAATCCTTTTCGATCTTAGATACCGGTAGCATCTTAAAAATAGGCTGTACAAACTCGTTCTTCTTATGATCAGAAACATCGTTCAAAATATCCGGTGGAAGCGTAATTTTCACTTCCTGTCCAGCACGGTCCACGGTCAATACCGCATCACCCATCAAAACATCCGAGGTCATCAGGTCCTCAAAAAACAGATTCGCTTTATTTCCATTGACCGCAAGGATCTTATCTCCTTCCTTCAGTCCAACCTTTTCACCAATGATTCCTGGCTTCACACCGTAGATCTTATTGTTATCGATATCTGTGGTACCATACTTAAAAGTGATCATCCAGAACACCAAAATACCGACAATGATATTCACGATAATACCGCCCAACATCACGATCAAACGTTGCCAAGCTGGTTTAGAGCGGAATTCCCATGGTTGTGGTTCTCCTTTCAACTGCTCGGTATCCATCGATTCATCGATCATCCCCGCAATCTTCACATAACCACCCAATGGTAGCCAACCCACACCATATTCACATCCTTTATAATTGAACTTGAACAATTTTACACCCCAGGCATCAAAGAACAGGTAAAATTTCTCCACCTTGATCCCAAATGCACGTGCGGCCAGGAAGTGACCAAGTTCGTGTAGTATAATCAATAGCGACAGGCCTAATAACACCTGGGCTACCATAATGACGATTCCCATTTATTTTTTATTAATTGTATATAATCTATTTATTACTGAAACGAGGTATTAAACTCCGTGCCACTCTCCTACTTTCAGCATCATAATGCAGATAATCCTCTAATTTCAAATCATCTTGCCAAGAAATCTGACACAATGTCTCTTCAATGACATCGCTCATCCCCAGAAAACTGATCTGATCCTGTAAGAAAGCCTCCACCACGATTTCGTTCGCACCATTTAAGATACAAGGACTGTTCCCGCCTCTTTCCAACGCTTGATAGGCAAGTTTCAGATTCCTGAAAGCCTCCATATCCGGTGCTTCAAAAGTCAAATTTGGATAATCCACAAAGCTGAAGCGTTTGAAATCATTCTGCAAACGAGCTGGATAGGTTAAGGCATATTGGATAGGCAACTTCATATCAGGCACTCCTAATTGTGCTTTAATGGACCCATCCTGAAATTGCACCAGTGAATGTACGATAGACTGCGGATGGATGATCACCTCGACCTGATCTGCAGATAGGTCGAACAACCATTTGGCTTCGATCACCTCCAACCCTTTATTCATCAAGGAAGCAGAATCGATGGTAATCTTTGCCCCCATCGCCCAATTTGGATGTTTCAAGGCCTGCGCTTTCGTTACAGCAACCAGATCTTCCCGAGTTCTACCTCTAAAAGGTCCTCCAGAAGCCGTCAATATTATTTTTTCTATTGGGTTGCTTTCTTCTCCAACCAAACATTGAAATATCGCCGAATGCTCAGAATCCACCGGCAATAAACGCACCTGATGTTCTTTTACCAGCTCATTAATCAATGCGCCAGCAACCACTAAGGTTTCTTTATTGGCAAGTGCAATATCCTTCCCTTTTTTGATAGAGGCAACCGTTGGTTTCAAACCAACAGAACCTACAATAGCGGTCAACACCACATCAATATCATCCCGTTGCACAACCACTTCCAAGGCTTCCACCCCACTCAGCACCGAAATGCCCAGCGGTTCCAAAGCTTCCTTTGCCTTTTGATAAGCCTGCTCTTCACAGACCACCACCACCTTCGGATGAAAGGCTTTTGCCTGTTGGATCAACAGATCGGCATTCCTACCGATGGTCAATACGGTTACTTCAAATTGTTCGGGAAAAGCGGCTACAACTTCTAATGCTTGAGTTCCTACGCTACCTGTTGAGCCTAATATGGCGATTCTCTTTCTACTCAATGTTGAACTAATTAGATGAAATTATCGATCAGTGAAGGATCTGCTCCCCCTTTATAAAACTTCATCATATCCACATACACAATGGACATCACAATGCTCACGATAGGGATGATAACAAATGAATTCACTAAACCTAAAATTTGGGATAACAAGGTATAGCCAAAATATTCCGCCCCCAATTGCAATAAATGGGTGGATGCTACAATTAATATAACGATCAATAACCGGAATACATTGCCTTTGGTCATCGCCAAACTGAATTTATAGGATTTGAAGGTATTGAATCCATGTTCGATAATGAAAAATGGATAGAAGGTCGTTCTTATCAATACAAACAACATAATAACTCCTGTTAAAAAAGGATGGACCTCCGAACGCACCGTATCCATGCTTATCCCCAAAAACAATAAAGGAAAGCAAAGCACATACATTACCAAATAAACCACAAAAGCAATCAGGGAATAGAACAACAATCCGATGATGTAGTTCACGAATTGGGAAAAGGAAGGCACATAGCCCCAAAATCCCGGTTTCTTTTCTCCCCTAGCCAATACGATGGCATTTTTTAACAGTACCAATTGCAAACTAAAATATAAACCTATAAACAGCAGTAACAAGAGCACTTTCAAGCCCATGAAATACGAATCCGAATAAAAGGATAAGTAGCTGGATAAATAGGTAGACAGGTTGGAGGTTATAAACAAAAGAAAACATAGCCCTGCAATAGAAACATAGTTCCTCATCAGGATGTCTATAGCCCTTAAAAAGACGTCGTTCGCCTTAAAAGTAATGTCTTTTAAATAATTTAGCATGGTGTTATTAATAGTGCAAATATGATAATTTTTTTGGTTGTACCATATGTTACACCATGAAAAAAGGCTAAGAATACATTTGAGGGCACTGAAAAAGTCTCAACTTTTTAATGAGATTTAAAGAAATGACTGAGTACAAGATTTATCTTACTCGGTCATTTTTGTTCTAAGGATTTCTGAAAATTTGTTTTTTAATGGTTTTA
>NZ_PEAZ01000102.1:0-8313 GCF_002734245.1 Sphingobacterium sp. 1.A.4 | reverse complement strand
GTCACGCGAGCCCATCCATATCCTATGAATATTTGACAGTGGTCCCATGCGGGACTGCTGTGTCATGCGGTGTTAATCCGGATTTCTCCGGGCTATCCCCCTGATATGGGTAGGTTGCTCACGCGTTACGCACCCGTGCGCCACTCTCACCGATGATAGCAAGCTACCACCGGATCCCGTTCGACTTGCATGTATTAGGCCTGCCGCTAGCGTTCATCCTGAGCCAGGATCAAACTCTCCATTGTAGAATGAAGTGTAAGACCGTGACTATTCATAAAAATAGAAACGTCTTGTTTTTTTGTATCTCTGTCCTGCTCCCGGAAATCTGAAATTGATCTGATTAAATCAGTCGTTAATTTTCAGCTTTCGTCTTCCGACTACTCGCTGCGTTACATGATCATAAAATCTTAAAGAACTCTCCGCCTCCGCTCGCGCTTCGGCCTCTGTATGTTTTCCGACCTCGTTTCCTTGGTCTCGAACTGTCATTTCTGTGGGCTGCCAGCGTCGCGCCGGCTGCCGTTCCCCGTGGTTGGGACTGCAAAGGTAGAAGGTTTTTTCGGTTCCGCAAAATTTATTTTAAAATAATTCTGCGGGGACTTTTTTTCCGTGTAACATGCACCCTTTGGGCGGACCCTCGGAACATGTACAGCTACCCTTATTTCAGTGGCCGTTCGGCCGTCCCTCCCTTGCGGAGTGGTGCAAAGATAGGGACTTCCGATCCATATTTCCAAGACCCCCAGGGAACATTTTTTACGGTTACCGTGTAAAGCCCTGTGGCAATGGCGGATAAATTAGTATCCCGGGTGGCATGGGATGGGCATTTGGCGCGGAAATATAGGTTAAGATGGCCTCCGGCAAGGGCGATGTGGAACAGGGTATATCCCATTTATCTATGTTAGGCCATTGATCGGTTAACCTATTTTGCTAGGAACCCAACTTGGTCCGTATCTGAAGCAAGGTGGAAGAAGGGAAAAAGCATCAAAATGGATGTTGACCATAGGAAAAGCATACTTTAGCATTACTTTCACCATGGTTTTGCATCGAAGCCAATTTGGGGATCCCGCGTCATTGTGGGGACTCTGCGTCATTGCGAGGCTCTGCGTCATTGCGAGGAACGAAGCAATCTTCCCGCATGTCATGCTGAGCGGAGTCGAAGCATCTACATTTGGTACACGTACAGATCCTTCGGCGATGCTCAGGATGACAAAGTCCAAAGATTGCTTCGTCGTGCCTCCTCGCAATGACGTGACTTTACATTCTCCCAATGATGATAAATTTTACAAATTTTAACTACTGATTATCAATATTTTACACTAATATTGAAAAAGAATTCAAAAAAATATTTTGTACTTACGAAATCCTTCGTAGATTTGAGTACGAAATAATTCGTAGATAAATCTAAAAAACATGAAACCTACAGATAGCGAAATGGAAATCCTTCAGGTCCTTTGGAATAAGGGCGAAAGCAGCGTTCGCGAGGTTTTTGAAACCCTGAACAAAAAGGATGTGGGCTATACCACTATATTAAAACTCATGCAGATCATGCATGATAAAGGTATGGTGAGCAGAGATACCAGCTCCAAAACACACCTATATAAAGCAGAAATTGAAAAAGAGTCTACCCAGGAACAATTCCTGGATAAAATGATAGATTCAGTTTATAACGGCTCAACCGCCCGATTAGTGATGCAGGCATTAGGCAATGAAAGAACGAGCCAAAAAGAACTGGACGAAATCAAGGCATTCCTGAAAAACTTGGAAAATAAATAGGTTTATACCCTTCGATTAAATAAATAGCCATGGAAACTACCACATATAACTTGATACAAGCCTTGGGATGGAGCATCCTACATTCCATCTGGTTAGGAGCGATATGCTATATTCTTGTCAATATCATTAAGCTCATCAATCCAAAACAAAGCGCAGCAGCACGGTACAATACCGCATTTTTCTTGCAGGTCAGCATATTTTTAGGTTTTATGATCAGCTTTCTATTTTACTATAGTAAATATAAAGCCATGCAGAACCTCTACCAAGCGACTCCGCCAGAGATGATCCCCGCGATCAATTTCCAGGAAGGAAGCCCATTCAGCTTGGAACGCTTGTTCCCCTACCTGGTAGCCGCTTACCTTATCGGTTTTATCATCCAAGTATTGATCCTTTGCAACAGCTACCTCAAATTACGTCAATTAAAATATACAGGTTTGGATAGCATCCCTAAAGAATGGAACCAGTTGTTCAACAAATCAAAGGAAAGTCTGCAGATCAATAAACGCGTATCGATATTTCTTTCCAAGCATATTTCAGTTCCATTGACCGTAGGATTTCTAAAGCCCTTCGTTCTTTTCCCGATTGCCTTTGTGAACAACCTGAATACGACACAGGTCGAAGCGATCATCCTACATGAATTGGCACACATCAAACGACAGGATTACCTCTTCAACTTATTGAAAGTAGTGATGGAGACCCTCCTATTCTTCAACCCATTTGTTTGGGCCTTATCAAAAATGATCGAGAAGGAAAGGGAAAACGCCTGCGACGATATGGTGTTGAAGCAGATCAGCACGCCAATCCATTATGCCAAGGCATTGGTAGAATTGGAAGAATTAAGAATGAAGAATACCCCTGCCCTAAGTATGGCAGCAACCGGAAATAAAAACCACCTATTTCAAAGAATCAAAAGAATCACCAACATGGAAACCAACCATAGAAATGTAAAACAACAACTCCTAGCGGTTTTGGCAAGTTCAGTTGCCATGATCAGCTTAGCGATGTTGATACCCGCGCAACAGAGCGTTGCAGAAGAAATCGAACTGATCGATCCTATCGTACCAGCACCACATTCAGCATTGAAACCCATGTCCGCTGAAGTATGCTTAGACACGATCAAACCTGTAAATACGGTAAATAAAATCAAGGTTAACAACCATGAAATCGTAGACACCACCGAATTACCAGCCCATGTTCGCAAGGCGATCAAAGAGATGGAGCTTAATTCGAAGGATGTGGCAAAAATGACCAATTCGCCTGAATGGAAAAAACAGATGCAGTCTATCACCGAACAGACCGCAAAAGTGAACGAGGTTTTCAAATCCGACGATTGGAAAAACAAGATGGCTTCCATCAATATCTCCAATGAAAAGATCAAGGAAGTAATGAAAGATAAAAAATGGGCCGATATGTCATCCAACGAGATCAACAAATTCTTTAATAGTAAGGAATGGAAAGATCAGATCAAGAGCATAGAAGATCATTCAAAGCAGGTCGCTTCTTATTTTGAATCTGATGACTGGAAAGATCAGATGAAGTCCATTGAAGCAGAAACAAAGAACATTCAGAAATACTTTGAATCTCCGGAGTGGAAAAACAAGATGCAAAAGATTGAACAGGGCGGAAAAGAGATCGAGAAATACTTCCAGAGTGAAGAATGGAAGCAAAAAGTGAAAGAAAAGGAGGAGCTATATAACTCCGAAGAGTATAAAGAGCTCCAGAAAAAATATGAAGAGGATCTGAACCGATTAAAAAGGGACAGAAAATCAAAAGCTATTTAGTTAAAAATCATTTGTTTTGTTGTTTAGTTAAAGTGGGTTCTGCGGAGTCCACTTTTTTATTTTAATATTTCTTATTATTGTAGGACGATACTGGCAGAATCAATGAGCTTTATTTATTACATCGATCTTTTAGGTACCATGGTGTTTGCGATATCCGGAGCAATGGCGGCAAACAGAAATGGTATTGATGTTTTTGGTGCGACCTTTATGGGTTTTGTGACAGCCATTGGTGGCGGATCGCTTCGTGATGTTTTCCTGAACATCCGGCCAGTATGGGTGGAGGATGGCAATTACCTGATCGCTATTTTTATCGGCGTGATCCTTTCCATCATCCTGAACAAACAATTGGACAATTTTGCGAGGACCCTGTTTTTATTCGATGCCATCGGGATCGGATTCTTTACCGTGGTAGGTGTGGAGAAATCCATTGCCTATGAAAGTAGTGCCATATCGGCGGTCATGTTGGGGATGTTCTCCGCCTGCATGGGTGGGGTGATCCGGGATGTGCTGATGAATGTGACCCCTTTGATATTAAGAAAAGAGATCTATGCTTCGGCCTGTCTGGCAGGTGCCTTCATCTATGTACTGCTTTCCCTCACTCCCCTATCCGATGGAATCGTCGCCTTTATTTCTGCATCTGTTGTCTTTACCATCCGGTTTGTATCGGTTAAATATAACCTTTCCCTACCGAGTGTACCCATGATGGAAAACAAATCATAAAAAAAGCAGGTCCATGACCAGCTCTTTTATTTTTTAGGTGTGCTTACCGTTTCTTTTTCATCTGCGGGAAGGACATCTTGTAAGCTACGCGAACCAATCCTTTTGCGATATTATCCAGTTTACTTTTCAACATGGCCTTTTTCAGCGGTCCGATCTTATCAATAAAAAGCTTTCCTTCGATGTGGTCATATTCATGCTGCACAACACGAGCCGCTAGCCCTGTCAATTCTTCCTCCTGCTCTTCAAAGTTTTCATCCAGGTAATTGATCACCACATTCTTCTTACGCAACACTTCTTCGTTGATCTGCGGGATACTTAGGCAGCCTTCTGAAAATGCCCATTTCTCCCCAGATTCCTCCACGAGGATGGGATTGATGAATACCCGTTTGAAATCCTTTGCAGAAGGATCTCCTGGTCCATCCTCATCATCTTCGCCAAAAGGACTGGCATCAATAACAAATACACGAATCGGCAGACCGATCTGTGGAGCGGCAAGGCCTACCCCATTGGCGGCATACATGGTTTCGAACATGTTATCGATCAGTTCCTTCAATGCAGGGTAATCCTCTTCAATCTCTTCGGCCTTCTGACGCAAAACTGGATCGCCATAGGCTACTATAGGTAATTTCATTTATTTCAATTTTCAGCACAAAGTTATTAATTATTTGGCATTAGCGGATATTCTATTGAATTAAGCTAATTTTGCGGCATGCAACAGATCGATTACCAGGTTATCCTTCAGACACTTTCTTCCAAGTTGGAGGTTACTTTGGAGATGGTGTCTATCGATAAGGCGGTGGTATTCGATGCTCCGGAATTAAGCTTTAAAATTCTGATGGATGAGGGGCAGGCCAAGGATCCTATGCTCAATCAAGCTAAAAAAACGGTCTATCTGAACGTTCATCAATTTGTTGCCCAGCAGGATAAGTTGATCAATAGGTTGAAGGTAATGGCCGGCATAGCAAAAAAAATCTATGCCCGGGATACGGTCCTTGCACGGGTGGACAAAAAGGTTGCCCTAGATTTCCAAGAGGAACATCATCTCCAAATCCCTTTACCCGGCAAGTACCGGTATGGGCTTTTCCATCAGGGTGAATTGGTTTCATTGGCCGTGTTCAGTGGAGGAAGGAAAATGCTGGACAAACCTTCGGATTACCGATCCTTTGAACTGCTCCGTTTCTGCCATAAAGCAGATTTTTTAGTCTTAGGGGGCATTTCCAAACTGCTGAAGGGATTTATTGCTGATTTTAAGCCTGGCGATATTATGACCTATAGCGATAAGGATTGGAGCCAAGACTCCTCGCTGGCTGTTATTGGATTTCGGAAAATAGCCGAAAAACCGCCTCAACAATTTTGGGTAAGTGGTAGTAGACAGGTTCCTATCCATGATTTTGCCGAGTTGGAGCAAATCCGATCAGACTATCCGGAAGGCTACCTATTTTCCAATTCTGGAAGCATTAAATTGGTCTATACTGTTTAAAAGCTTGTTTAATTTCTTATATTTAACGCTTAATCAATCGAAATTCACACCTTATGAAACGTAAACTACGCATGGGCATGGTCGGTGGAGGAAACGACGCGTTTATTGGCGCCGTACACCGAATTGCTGCCTTTATGGATGGAAAAATAGAATTAGTTTGTGGAACCTTCAGTGTAAACCGTGAAGTTTCCCTAAAATCGGGTCAGGATCTTTTTGTGCCTGAAGAACGCGTTTATGAAACTTATGAGCAGATGATCGCGGAAGAGGCCAAGCTTCCTGAAGGGGAACGCATGGATTTTGTGACCATCGTTACACCAAACTTTCTGCATTTTGGTCCGGCTAAGTTGGCATTGGAGAATGGATTTGATGTGGTGGTAGAAAAACCGATGACAGTATCTTTGGAAGAGGCGCAAGAATTGAAGGAAATTGTAGAGCGTACAGGTAAAACGCTTTGCCTGACTCATACCTATTCGGGTTATCCGATGGTGAAACAGGCGAAAGCGATGGTGAAGGACGGTCATTTTGGTAAGATCCGTAAGATCGTTGTGGAGTATCCTCAAGGTTGGTTAAGCCGCTTGAGCGAGCGAGAGGGGAATGCGGGCGCTGCTTGGCGTGCTGATCCAAAACGTTCCGGAAAATCCTTGGTAATGGGTGATATCGGTACGCATGCTGCGCATTTGGCGGAATACGTGTCGGGATTGAAGATTACGGAATTATGTGCGGATCTGACCACTTTTGTGGAAGGTCGTTTATTGGATGATGATGGATCGGTATTGCTGCATTTTGAGCAGGGAGCAAAAGGTGTCTTGATGGCATCCCAGATTTCTGCGGGCGAGGAAAACGCCGTTAGGATCCGTATCTATGGTGAAAAAGGTGGTTTGGAATGGGCGAACGAAGATCCGAACAACCTGATCATTAAGATGTTGGATCAACCAAGACAAATCTATCGTACCGGAAATGCATATGCTGCTCCATTTACTCTGAGTTCTT
Organism: Sphingobacterium sp. 1.A.4; assembly: GCF_002734245.1. Classification (NCBI taxonomy): domain Bacteria; kingdom Pseudomonadati; phylum Bacteroidota; class Sphingobacteriia; order Sphingobacteriales; family Sphingobacteriaceae; genus Sphingobacterium; species Sphingobacterium sp. 1.A.4. The sequence goes on along the minus strand of NZ_PEAZ01000102.1, from coordinate 1,572 downwards.
TTGCGACTCACAATACACGTATACCAGCGGGTCATCCAGAAGGATTGTTGGAATCCTTTGCGAATATCTATAGGAATTTTGCCTTGACGGTTTCGGCGAAGAAGGAAGGAACAGAACCATCGGCAGAGGGATTGGATTTTCCAAATGTTTATGATGGTGTTCGTGGAATGGCCTTTATCGAAACCGTTGTGAAGAGCAACGAAAGCAATGAAAAATGGACAAAATTTGTGATTTAGAACCAATAGATTACATATTGCAAAAAATAGATCAGGCGAAGGATTTTCTTTCGCCTGATTTTCTTGTTATCCTATTGGGACCTACGGCATCGGGGAAAACGAAGCTGGCGGTTAAATTGGCGAGGAAGATTGATGGCGAGATTATCTCTGCTGATTCCAGGCAGGTTTACAGGTCTTTGGATATCGGAACCGGAAAAGATCTGAAGGAATATGAGGAGGTACCTTATCATTTGATCGATATCCTTCCACCTTCGGGTCAATATGAGGTGAAACAGTTCAAACGGGATTTTGAGAGGGCATATCGGGATATTTTATCCACGGGAAAGAGACCAATATTATGTGGTGGAACGGGGTCTTATATACTTTCTTTGTTGAAGGAGCAGGTTTATAGTGCTGTACCAAAGGATGTGGCTTTTCAGTTTGAGATGGAGGGTTTATCGAAGTCGGAACTGATTTCGAGGATAAAGCGGATGGAGATTCCCGAAGATTTCCAGATTGATTGGGATAGTAAGAAACGATTGATCCGGGCCTTGGAGATTTTGAATTATTTGAAGGAAAATGATGTTCCAGAAGCTAAGGAGCCTTTGGTAAAGGATTATATTGCTTTTGGACTAAACCCTTCTTTGGAGTTGCGAAGGAGTAGAATTGATGGGCGGTTGGACAGTAGGTTAAGGGAGGGGTTGATTCCTGAGGTGGAAAAATTGATGGAGGAAGGGATTGGCTTGGAGAAGTTGGACTGGTTTGGATTGGAATATAAGTATGCAGGGAGGTATTTGAATGGGGAACTGGATTATGGACAATTTGTGGAAAAGCTTAAAACGGAGATCCATCGTTTTGCGAAACGGCAAATGACTTTTTTTCGGAAGATGGAAAAAGATGGGGTGGAGATTAATTGGATAGCATTTTGATTGAAAAGTCAGGCATCGCCCCACCACGTCATTGCGAGGAGGCACGACGAAGCAATCTTCCCGCATGTCATGCTGAGCATCGTCGAAGCATCTGTTCGTAAATAACCTAACGTAGAGATCCTTCGACTACGCTACCAATGACATGTTGTATAACCTATTGTTAATCAGGTCAATGTATCTTCTCTAATTTCATATCGAACTCCAGTGCCAACCTGTTCAGGTACTTTTCCTTCTGCTTTTTCAATTGTGTTTCATAGGTCTGCACCCCTTGTTCCACATAGGTGGTCCCCTTTACCATCAGTCGCCAATACTGTGCTGCCAATTTGTTGGCCATGGCTTTGATGGCGATCATAGGCCCTTTTCTGGCCCGAAGCCTTCGTCCGAATTCCCCGATCGCTATTTTCTTGCTCTGTAGGAGTCCCTGTGCA